>JADLFD010000775.1 GCA_020845805.1 Verrucomicrobiales bacterium
AGGATCGGCCGAGGCCCTTTCGATTCACTTTGGCTGCGGAGGGAGGGCTGGTGAGCGGGATCGAGACGAGAGGGTGAAGGCGCCCCCCGGGCCATTCTGACGCGGGGCCTGATGTTCATCTACAGGCAGCCCCTCCGCCCGTCGAGGCGCGCACAGGAGATCGGTCTGGTCCGTGTTGCGCAGGACCGCCAGCTGACGCACCGAAGTCTGGGCCGCCGGATCCCGGAGGATCGCCTCGTGCCTCGGAAGACCAGCGCCATTCAGACTACAAGGTGGGGGTCCTCTTGAAGGCGGAAAACCGGTCGCCGTGCTGACCGCTTCGAAGAAATCGTCCCCCAGCGAAGACCTGCTAAGGTCGGCGACGTTGTTCTACGTCCACGAAATCGCCCTCGCCGCTGAAGGGAAGGGAGACGCCCACCTCAGGCCCGAGCCTTCTGGGGACGTGGAGAGGCGGGCCAGCCAGATTCTGAACAAAACGCCAACCATGCCCTTGAGTGACCACCCCATGTCGGTGTCCGACCCGGGGCCGGGCAATTTGCCGGGCTGCGGGACGCACTCTAGAATCCGCCCTCAGGTCGTCCAAGTTCCACTGTCCTTTTCACACGAGTTTCTCGTTCATACCTTTTGAACCCGAATCGCCGTGGCCGTGAAGCGGCCACGGGGCGGACACGTGATCCCGCACTCGGGTTCTGGTCCGATGCTCGTAACCTGCTCCCGATCCCCATGAAGAACACCGCAACCCCGCGTTCGAGCAAGTGACCCGGTGCGTTTCCCCATGAGTGAGATTCCCAGCCGTGATCTGGAGATTTTTACGAGGGCGTTGGAGCTGACGGTCCCCGAACGCAGCGCGTTCCTGGGTCAGGCCTGCCATGGCGACGCCTCGCTGCGCCAACGCATCGAAGCGTTGCTGGCCACGCACCATCGCCTCGGCGACTTCCTCGAACAACCGCCTGCGGAGATCGCGCGCGGCCGGCCCGGCGCGACCGTCAGCGAAGGTCCTGGCGATCTCATCGGCCGCTACAAACTGCTCCAGCAAATCGGTGAGGGCGGCTGCGGCGTGGTGTACATGGCCGAGCAGGAGGAGCCGGTGCGGCGCCGGGTCGCGCTCAAGATCATCAAGCCCGGCATGGACACCCGGAGTGTGATCGCCCGCTTCGAGGCGGAGCGACAGGCCTTGGCGTTAATGGATCATCCGAACATCGCCAAGGTCTTCGACGCCGGTTCGACGGAGTCCGGACGGCCATACTTCGTGATGGAATTGGTGCGTGGGATCAAGATCACGGAATACTGCGATCGCGAGCGACTGTCCACGGAGCAACGTTTGGCCCTCTTCATGCAGGTTTGCCACGCCGTGCAGCACGCCCACCAAAAGGGCATCATTCATCGGGACATCAAGCCCTCTAACATCCTGGTGACCGCCGCCCTGGAAGGCGCGCCGCTGCCTGTCGTCATCGATTTCGGCATCGCCAAGGCCACCACGAGCGTGCAGTTGACCGACAAAACGTTCTTCACCGCCTTCGAGATGCTGATCGGCACTCCGGCGTACATGAGCCCGGAACAAGCTGAGTTTGCCAGTGTCGATGTCGATACGCGAACGGACATCTATAGCCTCGGTGTCCTGCTCTATGAATTACTGACCGGATCGACGCCCTTCGACAGCCGACGTTTGCTGAAGGCTGGGCTGGACGAAATCCGCCGCGTGATCCGTGACGAGGAACCGTTGCGTCCCTCGACCCGTCTTTTGCGCATGGCCGACGGGGATCTGACTTCGATTGCGCAATGCCGGCGATCGGAACCGCCCAAACTCGTACGCGCGGTGGCGGGCGATCTCGATTGGATCGCGATGAAGGCGCTGGAGAAGGACCGTACGCGGCGTTACGAGACGGCCAACGGTCTCGCCCTCGACATCAGACGATTCCTGGCGCACGAGACCATCACCGCGCGTCCCCCCAGCCGAATCTACCGGTTCAAGAAACTCATTCGCCGCAATCGCCTGCTCTTCGTCGGTCTTGGGCTCCTGGCCCTGCTGCTGGTGGCCGGCCTCGTCGCCGTCTCGGCGGCATTGGCTCGCGAACAGCAGGCTCGGCAGGTGGCGGACCGCGCCCTGCAGTCGGCCAAGGCGGACCAGATCAAGGCGGAGACTGAGGCCACGAGGAGTCGGCACGTCACGCAGTTCCTCGAGGAAATGCTCCAGGGCGTGGGCCCGTCGGTGGCGCGCGGCGACGACACCAAGATGCTGCGGCGAATCCTCGATCGCACCGCAGAAACCATCAGCGACCAGCTGTCTGGTCAGCCGGATGTTGAAGCGCAACTGCGCGGACTCATTGGCCGGCTCTACGTCGAGATCGGCCATTTTGACATCGCGGAGTCCATGCACACCGCCCAGGTGGCCATCTACCGAAAGTCTGTCCCGATCCGCGAATCGGATCTCGCGTCCGCGCTCTTCGATTTGAGCGTGGCGTACTGGAAGAAGCGAAAACTCGCCGAGGCCGAAGGGGTTCTGGACGAATCGTTGGCCATTCGCCGTCGTGTGTTTGGACCGGAACACCCCACCGTCGCCGCCACCCTGAACCACCTGGGCGCGGTGTACCGTCGACAGCGGCGCTTGGAGGAATCCGAGAAACTGACGCGCGAGGGATTGGCCATCCGCGTGAGGTTGTTCGGCCACGAGCATCTTGAGGTGGCCGACTCACTGCGGAATCTGGCGATCGTGCTCGTCGATCGGGGCCAACGCGGGGAAGGCGAGGCGGCGGCCCGCGAGATGCTCGCGATTCGCCGACGATTCCTCGGCCACGATCACCCTCTGGTTGCCGCCGCGCTCACCGACTTGGCGTGGGTGGTCGGTACGGCGAACGGGTCGGAGGAGGTAGAAGCCTTGGAAACCGAGGCGTTCGGCATCCAACGCCGGTTGCTGGGCGATTTACACCCCGATGTCGCACGGTCGGCGTATCTCCTGGGGGAGCGCATGCGCAGCCACGGCAATCTGGTGGAGGCGCACGCGGTGCTGGGGGCCGTGGTATCGATTCAACGCCATTTGCTTGGCGAGGGGCACCCGGATGTCCTGGCCACGCTTCGCGGGTTGGCGCTGACCCTGGAAAGCCAAGGCCAGTGGGTCGAGGCTGAGAAGGTGCATCGGGAGGCTCTCGCCCAGTGGCGCCAACGAGCGTCTCTCGATGATCCGCACTACCGAGCGGAGGAGGAGAGCCTGGCCCGGGTCCTGTCGATGCAACGTCGTTATGACGAAGCCTCGGCCTTCCTGGACGCAACCCTGACTCCCGCGGTCCTGGACCAACCTTATTGCGTCGGATTGTTGGATCAACGCATCGACCTCCGGGGACGCCTGGGGCGACTGCAGGAAGCGGTCCGAGATGCCGCGCTGGCGCTCCGGCATCGGCCCGAAGACGACTGGCGCTACTCCGTTCTGGCGGCGCTCCAGGCCATCACGGGAGACACGGCCGGATACGAGGACACCTGTCAGCGGTATTTCGCACGATTTGGCACCACACGCGATGCCTTCGTCGCCGATCGTCTGGCCAAGGTGTGTTTGTTGCGGCCGAATTCAGGGCCCGCCGTGGCGGCGCTGGATGGACTTGCGGATCTCGCCCTGGCTGGCGTCGCGAAACACGACCATGCCCAGCCCTACTTCCAACTCTGCAAAGCCATCTCCCAGTTTCGCCTGGGCCGGGACGCCGAGGCATTGAGCCTGGCGTCGAAGGTCCTGGAGAGTTCGCGAACATTCACTCATGGCCAAGCCTGCGCCATTGCGGCGATGGCGCACTGGCGTCTGGGGGATCGCGAAGCGGCCCGTGTTATGCTGGCCAGGGGAGAGTCTCTGGCTCCCCCGACGCTCCCACAGCGCGACGGGGATGATCCCGACCGCGCATGGCTCGCCTGGATTTTTTCCCGAATCTGCCTGGAGGAGGCTGCTTTGCTGATCTCACCCTGAATCGAAGGCACCAGACCCCCTGGACGACACCGTCACCTGACCGTGATTTGCCAGTCCCCCATATTCCCGTATGCTCGCCCCCAAACAATGAGCGACGCCACGTTGCTGATGGGCGCGGTCGACCGCGGGGAACCCGAAGCCGCGGAGCAGTTGCTCGACTTGGTCTATGCGGAACTTCGCGGACTGGCGGCCAGCAAGATGGCGCGGGACGTTCCCGGTCAGACTCTCCAACCCACGGCACTGGTGCACGAGGCCTGGCTTAGGCTCATCGGCGATCGACATCCCAAATTCAAGAATCGTGCCCACTTCTTCCGCGCGGCCGCCGAGGCCATGCGCCACATCCTGATCGATCGCGCCCGGCGCAAACGCACTCAGCGCCACGGGGGTGGCTATGAACGAGTGGATTGGGATGACCTCGAGGTGGTGGTCGATGCTTCGGACGACCGGCTTCTAGCCCTCGACGAAGCCTTGGAAAAATTCGTCCGCGAACACCCGGTCCAGGCCGACCTGGTCAAGCTCCGCTACTTCGCCGGCATGACGAACGAGGAGGTGGCCGACGCCTTGGACATTTCGGTTTCGACCGCCAAGAACTACTGGACGTTCTCGCGCACCTGGCTGCTCAACGAGTTGGAACGAGGCTAGGCCGTCGGAGAAGCCGGGGTCGCGGGGTGGCGAGGCCGAAGCATCTCGCGTCGGCCGGTAACCGCAGAGCCAACCGGAATTTAGCCGGATCGAAATTGTCCTTTTTCCACCCCGTTCTCGTATATCCGGTCGTGAGCACCTTAACGACCAAGGATGGAACGAGGCTCTACTTCAAGGATTGGGGTCCCAAGACCGGGCGCGTGGTGACTTTCAGCCATGGATGGCCCCTCACATCGGACGCATGGGAGTCACAGATGTACCACCTCGCCTCGAAGGGATTTCGATGTGTCGCCCACGATCGCCGTGGACACGGGCGTTCCAGTCAACCCTGGGATGGGAACCACATGGATCAGTATGCCGATGATGTGGCCGAACTCTTTCAGGCGCTCGATCTGCAGGAGGTCACCATGATCGGTCACTCAACGGGTGGCGGTGAAGTGGCGCGGTACCTGGGCCGACACGGCTGCGGGCGGGTCTCGCGGGCGGTCCTCATGGGCGCTGTGCCGCCCATCATGCTCAAATCGAAGAACAATCCGGTCGGGTTGCCGCTGGAGGTCTTCGACGGCTTCCGCCGGGCGTATCTCAAAGATCGCGCACAGTTCTTCCTCGACGTGGCCAGCGGACCGTTCTTCGGATTCAACCGCCCCGGCGTCCAGGTTTCCGAGGGCCTGATCCGCTCCTGGTGGACCCAGGGTATGATGTCCGGACACAAGAACGCCTACGATTGCATCAAGGCCTTCTCGGAAACCGACTTCACCGAAGACCTGAAGAAGTTCGAAGTGCCGACGCTGCTCATCCATGGCGACGACGATCAAATCGTGCCCATCGAAGGTTCGGCCAAGCTGAGCGCCCAACTCATCCCAGGCGCGGTGCTCAAGATTTATCCGGGTGGATCTCATTCACTCGGGGACACCAGCAAAGACCAACTCAACGAGGATCTGCTGGAGTTCGCCGGTTCGTAGAGGCGCCGCCCGGAGCAATCCCGACGGCGGGACCATCCTCCCTCGGCGTCGGGTATTCAGTTCACCGTCCGCGGCCGCGACGCAGCTCCCGCACCAGTGCCACTCAACATCCACGCCCAGTCCATCCCCCATGAACACTCAGACTCTAACCCCTAAAGTAGCCGTCGTGACCGGTGCCTCCAAAGGCATCGGTGCCGCCATCGCCAAACACCTCGCGGTCGCGGGGGCCAAGGTTGTGGTCAATTACGCCTCCTCCAAGACCGATGCCGACAAGGTCGTTGCGGAGATTGTCGCCCAGGGCGGCCAAGCCGTCGCGGTCCAGGGGAACGCCTCTCGGCAATCGGATATCGAGCAGATCTTCGCCGCCGCGAAGAAGGCATTCGGCCGGCTGGATATCCTGGTGAACAACGCGGGGATCTACGAAGGCCAGCCGGTGGGCCAGATCACGGAGGAGAGTTTCCACCGTCACTTCAATCTCAATGTTCTGGGACTCATTCTCGCCACCCAGGAAGCCCTGAAGTACTTCGGGCCGGAGGGCGGAAGCATTGTGAACATCAGTTCGGTGGCCAGTTCGATCGCCCTGCCGAATACCGCGGTCTACAACGCCACCAAGGCCTCAGTTGACGTGTTGACGCGCACTTTTGCCAAGGAGTTGGGCACCCGCAACGTCCGGGTCAATTCGGTGAACCCCGGACCGGTCGAAACGGAGGGAACGCACGCCGCCGGTTTCGTGGAAAAGTTCGGGGCTTTCGCCGCCCTCACCCCGTTGGGTCGTGTGGCGCAACCGGACGACATTGCCCCGGCGGTCGTCTTTCTGGCTTCCCCGCAAGCCGGCTGGATCACGGGTGAGTCCCTCATCGTTTCGGGCGGTCTTCGCTAAAGGAACTCCTATGCTCGGCCTCACCCCACTCGGTTGGGTTCACACCCTCCTCAGTCTCGTCGCCCTTGGGGCGGGATTGATCGCCCTTGTTCGCCATTTTGAGATCCCACCCCGCTCGAGGCTCGGCAGGATCTACCTCTGGACGACCATCGCGGTATGTCTGACCGGATTCCCGATCGTGCAGCACGGCGGCTTCGGCAAGCCGCATGCACTCGGAGTCCTGACCCTGCTCGTCTTCGGCGTCGCGGCGCTGGCGGGGCGATCCAAGTTCGGAGCCGCATCTCGCTACGTCGAGATGGTCTGCTATTCGGCAACGTTCTTCTTCCACTGGATTCCAACCATCGTCGAGACGACCACACGCCTGCCTCTGGGAGACCCCCTGATCAAGGACCGTGACGGGCCGGAATTGCAGGTAGCGACGGGCGTGCTGTTCCTGTTGTTCCTTGTCGGGGCGACGCTTCAAGTCCGGCGTAGACGCACCCAAGCCCGGCAACAGGCCCGGGGTCCGCAAGACATGGAAATCTTCGCCTCGTGAAACCATCAGCCCCACAAGGCTCGTCATCGTATGAACCACGCTAGAAAACCCTCTCTTCCTTGGATCTCCCTGGCGTCGGCCTGCGCGATGGCGCTCTCCGCGGTGGCGGTCGTTGCCGCTCCGGTGTCGGCGCCGGCACCGCAGAGTCGTTTCGCCGAGGTGAACGGCATTCGCCTGCACTACCGGATTGCCGGCCAGGGTGATCCGGTCGTGCTGTTGCATGGCTACACTCAGGACAGTCGCATGTGGCTGCCCCTGATGGCGGAACTGGCGAGAACTCAGAACGTCATCGCCCCGGACCTTCGCGGCTTTGGGAAATCGTCCGCACCGGCCCAGGGCTACAGCAAGGTTGAGCTGGCGCAGGATGTTCATGCACTCCTGCGGAGCCTTGGCCACCGGCGCGTCAGGGTGGTGGGACATGACATCGGTCTGATGGTCGCTTACGCCTATGCGGCACAGCATCCCGGCGAAGTGGATCGGATTGTGCTCATGGATGCGTTCCTGCCCGGGGTTGGCGATTGGAAGAATGTCTGGTTGCTGCGCGATTTGTGGCACTTCCATTTCTATGGCGAGGTGCCGCTCGCCCTGGTCAAGGGGCGTGAGCGGACGTACTTCGAGCACTTCTGGAATGACTTCGCCGCCGACCGCACTCATTCGGTTCCCGAGCGCGACCGCCGATTGTATGCCAAAGCGTATGCGCAGCCGGGCCATATGCGCGCCGGATTCGAGGTCTTTCGTGCATTTGAACAGGATGCGAAGGACTTCGCGGCCTTGGCGCAAACGCCGTTGCCTATGCCCATGCTGGTGGTGACCGGCGAGAAAGCCTCCGGCGAATTCCTCATTCAGCAAGCCCGGTTGGTGGCGACGAAGGTTGAAGGAGTCATCATTCGCAGCTCGGGCCACTGGCTGATGGAGGAAGCGCCAGAACAGGTGATTCCCACGCTCGTCGACTTTCTCACCCGCGACGAAACCCCTCTGCTCCCCATTGCCGCAAACCACACCAGGAAAGAAATCCCATGAACCAATACCACAAACTCTACACGGCGGAGGATAGCGCCGTCGTGTTCATTGACCATCAGCCGCAGATGCTCTTTGGCGTTGCCAACATCGATCGCGCGGCGCTCATCAACAACGTCACGCTCCTCGGCAAAGTCGCGAAGGAATTCAAGGTCCCTGCCGTACTCACCGCCGTCGAGACCGAGTCCTTCAGCGGCTACCTCTGGCCCCAGTTGCTCGACGTCTTCCCTGGCCAGGCCGTGGTGGAACGGACATCCATGAATGCCTGGGACGACGCGGGCTTCCGCCAGGCCATCGAAGCCACCGGAAGGAAGAACATCCTGATCACCGGCCTGTGGACGGAGGTCTGCGTCACCTGGCCCACGCTTGAGATGATCGCCGCCGGCTACCACATTTACGTCGTTGAAGACTGCTGCGGGGCCACCTCCGCGGCGGCGCATGAGGCCGCGCTTTCCCGGATGGTGCAGGCGGGTGCGGTCCGCGTGACCGCGCTCGCCGCGTTGCTGGAATGGCAGCGCGACTGGGCACGGCGTGGGCACTACGACGCGCTGATGACCCTGATCAAACAACAAGGCGGCGCCTATGGCTCCGGGGTCGAGTACGCCTACACCATGGTGCATAAAGCGCCCCAGTCCGCGAAAGTGGGGCAGGTTGTGCCTAGAAAGACGGGTCACTGAACGAGAGGCTCATGCCTGTTCACGTCGCCATCACCCGTCGCGTGCGCCCGGGATGCGAGGCCGAATTTCAGAGCGCGCTCCGGGATTTCTTCCAGGCCTCCTTTGACCACGGCGGTGTCCTCGGGGCCACCTTGATCGTTCCGCCGCCGGGATCGGGCTCGCGGGAGTTCGGCATTTTGCGGTCCTTTGCCGACACCCGCGAGCGGGATGACTTTTACGCGTCGCCTCTCTTCCAATCATGGGAAGCCCGGTGCGCGCCGCTCACGGAGACCCAGTCCTGGAGCCTCCGACCCCTGCACGGACTCGAAGCCTGGTTTCGATCTCCGCACCACCCTCCGCCCAGGTGGAAGATGGCCACCGCCACCTTCCTGGGAGTGTTCCCCGTCGCGATGATACTCAACATCGCCTTCGCTCCGTGGATCCAGGATTGGCCCTTCGTGTTGCGCCACGCGGTCTTCAACGCCGCCGTGGTGGTGGTGCTTTCGTGGGCGGTCATGCCCCTGGTCACCCGCCTGCTGCACAGCTGGCTGCAACCGCGGCCTTCGTCCTCAGAACTCCCGCCCAACCCCAGCCCTCCACCTCCCACTCCCCATGAACCCACCTCCTGACCTGATTCTCAGCAACGGCCGCATTGCCACTTTGGATCCCCAACATCCCGAGGCGCGCAGCGTGGCGATTCGCGGCGGCCTCATCGTCGGGGTCGACGATCTCGAGGAATGCCAACCCGGTCCCGGGACGCGGGTCATTGACCTGCACGGTCGTCGGGTCATTCCGGGCCTGAACGATTCGCACCTTCACGTCATTCGCGGCGGCCTCCACTACAATCTGGAACTGCGCTGGGACGGCGTGCCATCGCTGGCCGACGGCCTGCGCATGCTGAAAGAGCAGGCCGGTCGCACGCCCCCGGGGCAGTGGGTCCGAGTGGTCGGCGGTTGGAGCGAGTTTCAGTTCGCGGAGCGTCGCCTGCCGACCCTGGCGGAGATCAATGCCGCGGCGCCGGACACGCCGGTCTTCATTCTCCACCTCTACTGTCAGGCGCTGCTGAACCAGGCCGCGCTACGCGCCTGCGGCTACAACAAGGACACCCCGAATCCTCCTGGTGGTGAGATCCAGCGCGACCACGCCGGCAACCCGACCGGTCTGTTGCTGGCCCGGCCGAACGCCTTCCTGCTTTATGCCACACTGGCCAAGGGACCGAAGCTGCCCCCTGAACACCAACTGAATTCAACCCGGCACTTCTTGCGGGAACTTAATCGCCTTGGACTCACCAGCATCATTGATGCAGGCGGCGGTTTTCAGAACTACCCTGAGGACTACGCGATCATTCAGCAGCTCCATCAGCGCGGCGAACTCACCCTGCGCATCGCCTACAATCTGTTCACCCAGAAACCCCGGCACGAACGCGAGGATTTCGCCCGCTGGATCCGCCTGACCGGCCCCGGCCAGGGTGATGATTACCTGCGGTGCAATGGGGCCGGCGAAATGCTGGTGTTCAGCGCCGCCGATTTTGAGGACTTCCTCGAACCCCGGCCCGATCTCGCCCCCACCCTCGAGGCGGAATTGAAGGACGTCGTTTCGCTCCTCGCGGAGCATCGTTGGCCGTTTCGGTTGCACGCCACCTACGACGAAAGCATCAGCCGGTTCCTCGACGTCTTCGAAGCCGTCGATCGTGAGGTGCCGCTGTCGGGATTGAACTGGTTCTTCGATCATTGCGAGACCATCTCCGATCAGAACCTGGAACGCGTTCGGGCGCTCGGCGGCGGCATCGCCGTGCAGCACCGGATGGCATACCAAGGCGAGTCCTTCATGGATCTGTATGGGACCAAAGCCGCGGAACGCACCCCGCCTGTCCGGCGGATGCTGGAGCTTGGCATTCCTGTGGGCGCTGGCACGGACGGCACTCGGGTGGCCAGCTATAACCCGTGGGTTTCTCTTCATTGGTTGACCACCGGCCGCACGCTGGGAGGCAAATCCATGTATCCGGAGAGCAACTGCCTAACGCGTGAGGAGGCTCTTCGCCTCTACACCCAGGGCAGCAGTTGGTTTTCGAGCGAGAGCGGTCGCAAAGGTGCCATTCGTCAGGGGCAAATGGCCGACTTGGCCGTGCTTACCGAAGATTACTTCACCGTGTCCGAGGAACGCCTCCGGGGCCTGGAATCGGTGCTGACCCTGGTGGGCGGAAAGATCGTCTACGCCACTGGGGAGTTCGCACCGCACGGCCCCGCTCCGATTCCCGTCCTGCCCGAGTGGTCGCCGGTGAAGGCTTTCGGCGGATACGGGGCGCCGTTGGATCCAAGGAAGGCGGCGAGGGCTGGCGTTCCCATGGCTTCTCACCAGCACGGAGCAACCTGCCGTGCGCATGGCTGCACCCAGGCGCTTCACCAACTCTTTGATGCTGCGCACACCGCGCGGAACCGCTTCTCGGGGTTCTTCGGATCCGGCTGCGACTGTTTTGCGTTCTAGCCGGGACGTCGAATTGGAACCTAGCGGGGTCGAACGACGGACTCGGTGGAAGACGTCGGTGGGGTGGTATGAAAGCTCCCCGGCGAGGGAAGCCGCAGGGGGTGGGGGCCGTTGATCCCCAAGCCATGGCAGCTTCAGGGACGGGTTGGCACCGCGCGAAGCGGCGGCCCGAAACGGGAATCCGTCTCCTGCCCCTGGAATAGAGCAACTCACCCTCCGGATTCACCAGTTTGCCCCTGCGCGTTCGCCAGCGTGCAGACTTTCAGTTGTCTTATGCGCCCGATTAACCCCGCTTTGACCACAAAACGCTTGTTCGTCTTGAGCTCTGCCTTTCGAGGAGAACCC
>JADLFD010000776.1 GCA_020845805.1 Verrucomicrobiales bacterium
CCCAGCCCGATCGCGAGATCATCGCCCTCATCGCTTATCTCCAACGCCTGGGCACGGACATCAAGGCCCAGGGCCAGGTGGCCGTCGCCAAATAGGGAAAGGAACCGCCATGATCAAGAATGTCCTGACCCATATCGGCGGGGTGGAGAACTACGGGATCATCTCGATCCTGCTCTTCTTCACCGTGTTCAGCGCCACGCTCTTTTGGGCGTTGCGCCTCAGTCGACGTCAACTGGACGCCGCGGCCCGGATCCCGCTCGACGACGCGGCGCCTGGCGCCCATTCCCCCACGACCAACTCCTTGCCTGCGAACACCCATGAATGACCCCAAGGATCCCCTGCTGATGGATCACGAAGCCGATGGCATTCGTGAACTCGACAACAACCTGCCCCGCTGGTGGGTCTGGCTCTTCTACCTGACCATCCTCTTCGCTGTGGCGTACACCCTGTACTACCACGTGTTCATGATGGGCAACCTCCAGGCGGCTGAGTACAAACTCGAGATGGATGCTGGCGACAAGATCAAGTCGGTCGCCCTCCAAAAATTCGAGTCCGGCCTGGCCTCCATGCAGCCGCTCAAGGACGAGGTGGTGCTTGCGCAGGGCCTGCAGACGTTCAAGACCCTCTGCGCCCCCTGCCATCGTGAGGACGCCGGCGGTCTCGTCGGACCCAACCTCACGGATGACTACTGGATCCACGGACCGACGTTCGCGGACAACCTGAAGGTCATCTGGAACGGGGTGCCCGACAAAGGCATGGTGAGCTGGAAGGGTGTCCTGCAACCCATGGACATCCACGCGGTGGCCAGTTACATCCATACCCTGCGCGGCACCAAGCCGCCCAATCCGAAACCGCCGGAGAACCTGGCGCCGGCCCCGACCGGTCCCAGCGAGTTCGAGTGAGGTGAGGCGAAGGGCGGAGTCCACCTCCGCCCTTCTCCTACTCCAGATCGTGACGTATGATCCCGCCCGCTGACACGGAAATGAAGAAACCCACGGCACCCACTGCCGGCGGCAAGCCGTCCAAGGGAGCCGGCACGGTCCTCAAGACGGTGGATTGGGGCGACTTCCGGGATCACCTCGCCACCGCGGACCGCGATGGTCACCGGAAGTGGATCTACCCGCGCAAACCCAAGGGCCGGTTCCATCACGCCCGTGCCTGGCTCAGTGTGGTGCTGCTCACCATCATGTTCGCGGGGCCGTTCATCCGCATTGATGGCAATCCGCTGCTGATGATGAACATCGTGCAGCGCAAGTTCGTCATCCTCGGCCAGGTCTTCTGGCCCCAGGATTTCCCCATCTTCGCCGTCGCGATGCTGCTGTTTCTCACCGGCATCGTCATCTTCACCACCGCCTTCGGGCGTCTTTGGTGCGGCTGGACCTGCCCGCAGACGGTGCTGATGGAGATGGTCTTCCGGAAGATCGAGTACCTCATCGAAGGCGACGCGCACCAGCAGCGCGCGCTGACCCAGGCCCCGTGGTCCGCCAAGAAAATCCTGAAACGCGGGGGCAAGCAGCTGGTCTTCCTTGGACTCTCTTTCGTAATCGGAAATACGCTCCTCGCCTACATCATCGGCAGCGACGAGTTGATCCGCATCATCACCGACCCGCCGTCGATGCATCTCAAGGGGCTCACCTTCATGGTGCTGTTCACCCTGCTCTTCTACGGGATCTTCGCACGGTTTCGCGAACAGGCTTGCACCTTCATCTGTCCCTACGGCCGCTTCCAGTCGGCGCTGCTCGACGAGAACAGCATCGTGGTCGCCTACGATCACAAACGCGGCGAGGGCCGCGGCCCTCTGCGGCGTTCCGAGACTCCGGCGGCACGCAAGTCGGCGGGGCAGGGCGATTGTGTCGATTGCCACCAGTGCGTGAGCGTCTGCCCCACCGGAATCGATATTCGCGACGGCACGCAGATGGAATGCGTGAACTGCACCGCCTGCATCGATGCCTGCGACACGGTGATGACCAAGGTCGGCAAGCCCGTCGGCCTGATCCGTTACGCGTCTCTGAATGGCATCGAGCGCAGTGAAAAGCTGCGGGTGACGCCCCGTTTGGTGGGGTACTCGGTCGTGCTGCTGGCGTTGATCAGCCTCTTCCTCTACCTGCTCTTCACGCGCCTGGACGTGCAGACCACTCTCTTGCGCGCCCGCGGCAACACGCTGTTCCAGGAGATGCCCGACGGCCGGCTCGCGAATCTCTTCACCGCCAAGCTCGTCAACAAGACCCACCACGACATCCCGGTCACCTTCAAACTCGAGAACGCACCGGGGACCATCAAGGTCATGGGCAATTCGCTCACCATTCCGGCGGAGAAACTCGTGGAGGTGATGGTCCTGATCGAACTGGAGCGCGCCGAGGTTCAGGGCGGTCAACGCCAGCTCCAGGTGGGTGTTTACCATGGCGACCGCCGCCTCGAGCTCCTCAAAACCGTGTTCATCGGCCCGCGCATGGCGCCTGCCGCTCCCCAGCCATGACTTCGACTTCGACCTCCCCCACCTCCGGCGCGCGACGCAATCCCTGGCCATACGGCATCCTCGCCGCCTTCGTCGTCTTCGTCGGCGGCCTGGTCACGCTCGTAACCACAGCGCAGCGACACGGGCGCTCGGAACTCGTCGCCCCCGACTACTACGACCAGGAGATTCGCTACCAGACTCGCATGAACGCCGAGCGGCGGACCGCCGCGATCCAGGGCGACATCCGCGTGGATTACGATGCCTCCACGCAGACGGTGGCCGTTGGCCTGCCGCGGCAGCATGGCGAAGCCGGGGTGGAAGGCATGGTGGAGTTCTACCGTCCCTCGGGCGCCGCCCAGGACCGGGCCTTGCCGCTGCGCGTGCAGCGCGATGGCACCCAGATTGTGGAGGCACGAGGCCTGACGCCAGGTCCCTGGGATATCCGGCTTCGTTGGCAGTCGGGAACCGAGGAGTTCGCCACTTCGCGCCGGATTCTCGTGGCCGGGGTCACCAAACCCTGAGCTTCGTTCCTCTCCATGCATCTCGGCACTGCGTTGCTGCTCGGTCTTCTGGGAGGCGTGCACTGCGCGGGCATGTGCGGTCCCCTGATGCTCGCGTTGCCCTGGGTCGGTAACACCCGCGCCCAGGAGGTGGCGGGACGCCTGATCTACCAGGGCGGGCGCGTGCTTACCTACACCGCCATGGGCTGGGTCGCCGGCTGGATCGGACGCGGTCTCCTCTGGGCGGGGGTGCAGCAGGCGGTGACGCTGACGCTGGGAGTCCTGCTGCTCGCCAGCCTGTTCGCGGGTCCCTGGCTGAGCGCGGCCGCGGTTCCCGTGCGTGCCGTGGCGTTCCTCAAGCGCGGCATGGCCACGATGCTTCGACATCGCGGCTTCGCCTCCATGGGACTGCTGGGCACCCTCAACGGGCTGCTGCCCTGCGGCCTGGTCTACGCCGCCTGCGTCGGGGCTGCCACCACCGACAATGCTCCCGCAGGAGCGCTCTACATGCTGACTTTCGGACTGGCCACTTTCCCCGTGACCCTCGCCATCAGTCTGTCCGGCCGGTTGCTCCCCATGGCCTGGCGCCTGCGCTTGCGGCACCTAGTGCCCGTGACCGTCGGCCTGGTGGGGACGCTTCTCGTCCTCCGGGGGCTTTCCCTGGGCATCCCGTATTTGAGTCCGGACCTGTCTGGCGGCGGGCCCAACTGCTGCGTCGCGCGGTAGCAGTAGCGGGAGCGGGAGCGGGAGCGTGGAAGACCAGACAAGGCCAGGACTCGGGGAATTTGCGCGGTCCACCCCCGTGGGACCTCGCCCCGCCCTTGCCGTGACCCATGGCGGCGTGGTTCGCTCCACGTCATGTCCCGCAGGATCACTCTCCGACGATGGGCCACTGGGCTCTTCCTCGCTGCCGCTCTGCCCGGGGGGTTGCCGTCGGTGGCCCAGCTCCAACCCGCCTCCTCCTTGCGCGTTCGTTTGCCCCCTGCTCCCGCGGACGGAGCCCTGGTGGTGCATGTCTCCGATCCTGCCGGCCAACCTCTCACGGGCGACCGGATCGACCGCATCGAGGTGATGTCGGCGAACACCCTGTTGGCCGGGGTCACCCAGTGGGACGTCGTGCGTGGGGCACGCCAGGCTCAAGGCGGCGAGTTGCGGGTGGAGTACCGTCCGCCGGCCTTGCCCGCGCGGCAATTCTTCGTCGCGCGCGAGATCC
>JADLFD010000777.1 GCA_020845805.1 Verrucomicrobiales bacterium
GCCGCGAGCGGCGGTACACGGATTGGGCGGGTCGGATCGTGATCGATCGTGGGCCGCTGGACTCAGCGGGGGATGAGGATGCGGATGGGCTGCGGAACCGGGAGGAGCAGGCGCGCGGGCTTGACCCGCAGTCGCCGGACACGGATGGCGACGGGTTCGGCGACCTGGCGGACGGGTACTTCGGGGCGGGTGATGGGTGCGGCGCGGGCGACGGCTCGGGCGTGGGTGTGTGCTGGTTTGCGTTGACGATCGGGAACCACGATCCGTCTGGGGTGGGTTGCGAGAATCCGCCGCTGGCGGGAGGTGTGCCGCGGTGGATGGGGTCGGACTCCACGGGCTGGGACGATGGAAAGCGTGCCAAGACCTGGGTGGTGTGGGTTACCGATGGGTCGACGGGACGATCGGTGCCGATCACAACGGGACCGAATGGAGCGCGGACGCGAACAGTGATCCCGCTGACGCGAGGTGCGTGCCACGAGATCAGGATGAATCCGATCGGGACCGCCCAAGGGGCCAACGGGCATGTCTCGTGGTTCCTCGGGCTGGCGCCCGTGGACCGCTGCGCGAACCCGTGGGATTTCAACCCGCCGGTGTGCCTGGAGTGTTGCTGCGTGCAACTGGTGGGCGGGGACTCGCCCGACCTTGAAGGCGGGACGATGCTGGGCAACCACTGCCCCATCAACGCGGAGTACACCACCGCCGGGCGGGTGGCGCGGGTGTGCTTGCCGACGCTCGTGCCCGATCCGGCGACGCACCCCGATGATGAGGCGCTGACGATCCTGCCCGGCGACACGGAGGTTGTGACGGTCACAGGGTTCGAGGGCGGGTCAGCGCTGGTAATGACCGATCCGACGATCGCGAAGTTCAAGCTTGCCAACGGGCAACTGGCCGCGGAGGTTCCACTGGTCGGCGGCGCGGTGACGGCCACGGCGATGGGCCTGAAGAACGGGAACACGACGGTCTTCGTGCGCATGAGCAGCGGCTCCGCCGCGGCGTGCGGGACGCTGCCGGTTCACGTCGGCGGAACGATCAAGGTGGAGTACGACAAGCCGCCGACGTTCAAGATCCAGCCGAGCAGCGGGGGTGGTGGTGGGGGCGGGGGCGGCTTTGGGTTGAGAGGGCCGCCCCAGCCGCCGCCCAACGAGTTGGTGTGGGGGTGGTCGGCTTTTGGAACTCCGGGCGGGCGACCGTCGCTGCCGGCGGGGTTGATCGAACAAGCCAACGCCGTTCCCGCGATCAACACCATCTTCCGCGTCGAGGTGAGGGATGCGCTTGGCAGACCGAAGAAGGGCAAGCTGATCGCCATCTCGGCGCAGAATGGGTTCATTGATGCTCCCCAGGTGCTGGTCGGCGTGAGCGATGAGAAGGGGCGGAAGCAGGTCACGCTTCAAGCGGATGCGCAGCGGATCAGGGATGAACTGCTGGAGAGCGGCCTCAACCCCGATTACCTCAACGAAGCGGGCGTGGTCAAGGAGAACATCGCGGTTCTTGCGGGCCGCGCGGCCGCGATGCTGGACTCGGGGCAGTTGCTCCCGGCCAACCTCGACCTGGTGCGACGGTCAACCGATACGGTAGCGACCAAGCACACCTTCACGGGGCACTCGCTCAGCTACGAACGTTCGTTCCAGACGTTGAGCGGCGAGACGTACATCACGGCGATGACGATCGAGCTTCCGGCGATGAACCACGCACAGTTCATCACGCTGGAACGGCACATCGCGGGCGCGCTGACGCAGGCGCCGCGGTTCGAGGACACTCAACAGTTCTCGCTGTTGGACGCGACGCAGTTGCCGGAGACGCTGACGTACTTCAGCAGGCCGTACGGGCCAGATGTGCTGCCGCAGGCTCATATGAACGTGCCGCTGAATCCGGCTGACCCGTTGGGACCGCGTGCGCACCCGGAGCTTTACCAGAGCATTATCGAGCGTGTGCTCCTGAACTACGCGACGAACGTGGAGCGGCTGCGGCCCGTGGACAACCCGGCGCTGCGCAACTGGGAGGTGCTGGTGATACCCAGCGCGCCGATCAGCCCGAACCCGAACGACCCGCCGCCCGGTTGGGATGGGAAGCTGGTGACGTATGGCGCGATGATGGGTGAAATCGCGCTCGGGCTGTTCTGGGCAGGCGATGCGCTGGACCTGGGAGTTCAGTTCTTCAAGGTGTTCACCTCGGAGGAGGTCGACTGGTTGGTGGTGGCGCTGGCGGGCGTGGGACTGGCTATGGACTTCGCGCCCGTAACCGCGCTTGGCAACGCCGCGACGGCGGCGGTGAAGGCGATCGTGAAGCTTCTGCCGCCGGGCGCCGCGCAGGCCCTGTTGCGCATGGGTGGGTCGCTGCCTGAAGCGTGCAGGATCATCTCTGAACTGCTGGCAAGGGTGCCCGCACCGCCGGGATACAACGCCATCGAGCGGGCCGCCAACGCGGCGGCAACGTTTGTGAACCAGATCAACTGGTGCCTTCATAGTGCTCTTCAACTGACGATGGACCATGTGACTAGCGCTTTCAGCCTACTCAAGCGACAGGCACTCCGACATTTCAAGGATGAAGCGCTTGAGGGGTTGAGCTACGCCGTCAAGCACGGCAAAGATGGTGTGATCGACGGTATGTTTGACCTCGCGACGCCGTACGCAGACGATGTCATTGAAGAGACTTGCACGCTGCTGCCGAAGTTCGAGCGGTTTTTCGGCCTCGGGTATGTCGACGACGCGGCGATTCGCGGGGTTGGCGCCGCGACGGAGGCGGTCGGCGTTGGCAGCCCGCTCGTCAAAGAGTTCTTGGAGGGCGCTACACTCAACGGGGCCAGGGCGAACCTCGCGTTCCGAAATCTCGACGCACTCCGCGGCGTGGACGGATTGGATGACATGGTTTCATTCTTGAGGAACAACCGCAACAACCCGAACATCGACGGGTGTATCTACGAGGGAACGGTGGCGAGGAAGATCGTCGAAGGGGGCGTCCCTACCGCCGGGACTTTGCAGCGTGTGTCGCACGACGGAATTGCCGGGGCCAATCGGATTGACTCGACGACCGATACGCTGGCGATGCAGATCAAGCACAAGACCGACCCCGCAGGGGTCTTCACGCCTTCCGACATTTGCGGATCGGGCGGTTCTGTTTGTGGGGATGCGTACTTGGCGGAGTTGAAAACGCAGGCGGATACCTTGCTGTTGCAACCTGTGCTCGTTACTAACCGTCCCACCAACTCTTCGCTGGAGGCATTGCTGTTGGCTCGCGGCATCCGGCACATCCAGGTTCCAGACTGAAGAGAATTTGTCATGAAGTACGCTACCTACACAGCTCGTGATCAGCGGTTAGTCTCAAATGCGCTAGGCGAGCGATTTGTTATTGGTCCTGGGGAAGTCAATGGCATCGTCCATGTCCAAGGCTTTGTGGACACTGACAGGAACTGCAACCGAGACAAAGGATATGTCCGATTTACATGGGCAATGGCTACTTTCGATTGTGTACGCTACGTATATTTGGCGATTCTCCACCCGCTTCGACTGTGGCCAACATCTCGCACGCGTGTGCATCAGAGTCATGGAACATTCCGAAAAGAAATAACATTCCGAGTTGTTGCGGATACTAGTGAAAGTGCACCGTTTCATTTTGCCGATGGTCACATGCATTCAAGCGCGCACAAGTACAACGACCTGACGTTTCAGCTGCGTTGCGAGGAGCGGGCGCTCGCCGTACGGCTGACCTACTACGCGGGAGAAGTGTTTGACGACCCCAAGGACGCACTGCAGTCCATCGACTATGAGCTTGACTATTCGGAGTTGCTGTGGCGTCGAGCGCCGAAGTACTCTGACGATGACGTGATGCCGGAAGGCGAGAACTTCGTTTCCATCACGCGGGTGGGCACGCTGCACGATCCAGGGGTGCCAGAGGGCCTAAGCCCATCGCCGATCACCGTGACCCACTGAACTCGAACGGTATCAATCCGCACAATGCGTGGACACGGATGGTGATGGGCTGTGCGACTACGAGGAGACGTTCCTCTACCACACCAACCCGCAGGCGGTGGACAGCGATCGGGACGGGTTGCTGGATGGGTTCGAGGTGCGGGCGGGGCTGAA
>JADLFD010000778.1 GCA_020845805.1 Verrucomicrobiales bacterium
CATGGGCGTGACCCGGCTCTGGGCTGATATCGCCGAGGATGATTCGGATCTCGCCCTCGTCACCGGGAAACGCAAGGACACCGTTGGCCGTGCCCGTTGGGAGATCATGGTGGATGAGGACACCATCCAGGAGAATGACGCCGCCAATGCGGCGCGGCACCGGGAGGTCCTGCAGGGATTCTATTCCGGCATTGAAGCCACGAACGTCCTGATGCAGGACGAGGTGGGTGGAGTGGGGCAGTTGGCGCGGTATATCCTGGAGGCCAAGGCAAACGGCTTCGCCTCCCTCGAATGGATCTGGCGCCCTGGCAAGGGCACGCGAGCCACGACCGCCACGTTCCGTCGGTGCCCTCCCTGGTGGTTTGAATCCCGCACGGGCCGGCTGCGGTTCCTCTTGTCGGATTACGACACCTACGGGGTCGACATGGACCCAATCGGGTGGCTCACCTGTGCGGCCCCAGCGCTGATGAAGCCCAGCTGCGTGCTGTGGCTCTACAAGAATCTGACCCTCCGCGATTGGCTGGCGTTCTCCGAGAAGTACGGGATGCCGGCGATCATCGGTAAGACGAGCGCCGAGAAGGATTCCCCGGAGTGGACAGCGCTCAAGGAAGCCTTGGCCGCGTTCGGTCAGGACTTCGCCATGATCGTCAACGATGGGGCTGATATCAGTCCCATGACGGTCTCGGGCGCCGCGGCGGCGATCCCCTACGTCCCGCTGTATGAGATGCTCACCCGCGCGACCTACTCGCTGTGGTTGGGTGGTGATCTCAGCACGGCCAGCGCTCAGATGGGTCAGGGGCAAGGGGCATCCCTTCAGGGTGGTGAGGCCGAAAAGATCGAGGACGACGATCACCGCTTCGTGTCCGAGGTCTGCCAGCGGCGGATCGACCGGGCCGTCATCGCCTACCATTTCGGGCCCGACACCGAGCCGCTCGCTTACTTCCGCTTGTGCCCGCCTGTGCGGAAGAACATCGCGGAGGAACTGAAGGTCGACGAGTTCTTCAAGGGTGCCGGGCTCGCCCAAGACCGAGCCACGCTCTACGGACGCTACTCCCGGCCTGTCCCGGAATTGGTCTCTGGTCCTGAGGACGAAACCATCTTCACCAGCGCTCCGGCCCCAGCCAATCCGATGCTGCCGGGCCAGCCTCCTGCCCGCCCGGATCCCGCCGTACCCAACGAGGACGGAGCTGATCCCGAAGTTGCGATTCTCAAAGCCGCCGCCCGCGACCTCGCGCCCCTGCGTGCGCGGCTGGCCCGGATCGAGCAGATCGAAGATCCCGAGGTCATGGCGGCGGCGATGCGCCGGCTGATGGCGGAACTGCCCAAGTTGGCCCGGGACATCAATGCCGATCCGGCGAGTGCCCGGGCAATCGAGAGTCTTCTCGCACAATCCCTCGCCCGCGGTCTGACCAACAAACCCGGCAAACCCACACCGAAACCGGTGGTGGACCCCACTCCTGCCGCCTGACATGGACCCGATCCCGCTCATTCTGTGCCCGAACGAACTGCCCGTCGGGCAGGACGGATGGATGATGCTGGCGCCTTGGGGGCGATTCCCCCAGACCGCCCACACTCCGGATGGGCGGGAGCAGCGGTATATCCAGGTCGTCGATCCGGAAGCCGCCCGCGAGTTGCTCGCCAACGCCAAGAGCTTCACGGGCCGGGCCCTTCGGTTCTTCCGCGCGCTTCCGATCTTCCTGGGTCACCCGGACAGGCCCGGTGGGAAGGCGCGATATCCGGATGCCACCCCGAAAGGGACCATCGCCGATATCGAGATCCGGCCTGAGAGCGGGATCTGGGTGCGCCCGGCGCTAGCTGATTCTGGGGCTGACCTGGTCAACGGGGATCAGCGTCTTGGGTTGAGCCCATTCTGGAGCGCTCGCCCGGTAGGGACCGAGGGAGACGCGATTGTTGTCCGGCCCACCCGACTCATCTCCGCTGGTCTCACCCCACGGCCCAATCTGCCGGTGGACATGGTGAACGACGAGAACGCCAAAAACCAAAACCACGAGAACACCGACATGGATCTGCTGAAACGAATCATCGCCGCCCTGGCTGCCGCCGGAGCGACCATCGCGAACGACGCGACCGAGGACACCGCCATTGCGGCCATCGGCACGCTGGGCACGGACCGCACCAAGGCCCAGCAGCTGGCCAACGAACGGGCCACCGCCACGACCGAACTCACCACCGCCAAGGCGCGGATCACCACCGTCGAGGCGGATCTGGCAGCCCGTACGACCGAGCTGGCGAACGAGCGCAAGGAGCGGGTGAAGCTGCACCTCGATTCCGCGATCGAGACGGGCCGTATCACCGCGGCGGAACGCCCGGTTTGGGAACGTCGCCTCACGGCGGATCTGGCCAACGAAGCGCCGGCACTGGCCGCGTTGACGCCGAAGATTCCGACGCAGGGAAACCCTGCCGTGGACGGCAACCGCAAGGGACATGATCCGGCCCAATCGCCGAGCGCCCAACTCCACCTGGTGGTCAACGAGTCCATGCGCAAGGACGGCATGACCTACGACGAGGCCTGGGCCAAGAGCAAGAGCACCCACGCCGCACTCCACGAGGCACTCGCCAAGCCGGCCTGAGCTGACGGTTTGAACCCCTCACCGAAACCCAACGAAACCGCATCCCCATGGCCGACAAACCCACAACCAAGCCTGGTCCCACCCCTGAGCCTCCGAAGGCTCCCGCGCCGCCGGCTACGCCTCCCACGTTTGAGGAGCTTCACGCCGCCGTCATCCGCGAGAAAGTCCAGGTCGGACTGGCCCGCGAGCAGGCGATCGACGTCGTCAAAGCCCAACTGGCCCACGACGCCACGCTTGCCGCCGCTGCGGCTGCTGCCTCCCCCGCGAAGTAGAGACGGCCCTGACCCCGTTGCCAACGCAACCACCAACCGCAACACGAACCAAAGCACACCTGTGAGACACGCAACCAAGCTCGCCCAGTTCCTCCTCCTGGAGATTCTCGCGGCCATCCTCATCCTCGGCGGCCTGATCCGCCGGGCCTTTGCACCCCCGCCCGTCGTCTTGGCCAACATTGCCGAGGGCACCCATGGTGATGGAAAGATCA
>JADLFD010000779.1 GCA_020845805.1 Verrucomicrobiales bacterium
ATGCATCATCTGGTCACGTTGGATGACGTGAATCGCGCGTTGGGCCCGGGCGGCGCGGTGGAGACATTTCGGCGCGCACGCGAAAGCGGGAAGATCCGCGCGATTGGATTCTCGGCGCACAGCACCAAGGCCGCCCTGGCGGCGCTCCGGGGATTCCCGTTCGACACCGTCATGTTTCCGATCAGCTTCGCGGAGTATTACCTCCGCGACTTCGGCAAGGCGGTGCTGGAGGCGGCAGCGGAGAGGGGGGCGGCGGTGATTGCCATCAAGCCCATGTGCCTGGGTGCGTGGCCTCCGGGGGTGGCGAAGACACGCGACTGGTGGTATCGCACGCCCGAGACGGTGGCCGACACGGGGGTGGCGTTGCGGTTTTCCCTGTCGTTGAAGGGAGTGGTGGCGGGGCTTCCCCCTTCGTACGTCGATCTTCTGGACATGGCGATTACCGCGGCAAAGGACTTCCGACCGGCCACGACGGAGGATCGGGAGCAGTTGCGCGCGCTGGCCAAACAGTGCGTCTCCCTCTTCCTGCGCGAGGATCAGCAGCCAGAGCCGCCGGCCTCCGCCGCGTTGGATCTGCCGTATCCGGACCGGTTGCACGCCTGAGCGACGTCGGAGTGAGGTGACGCCGTCACCGCCTGGGCGCGGAACCGAGACGGACGAGGGATGGATTCTGCCTGATTCGAGGAGGCCGGTCCTCGGACGACCGCGCCCGCGCCGAGAGATGGCGGTCGCTGCGTCCCCGCCCTCCCGTCGGCGGGGCTGGGACGACCGCATCGGCGCGGGAGTTGTCCGGTTTCCGCGGTGTGCGGCAGTGTAGGGGCTGAGATGGATGCTGCGGCACCGGATCGTGAGTTGGTAGGCGCCTATGCCCGGGAGGGTTCGGAGGCGGCGTTTCGTTCACTGGTCGCCCGCCACGTGAACCTGGTCTACGCCACGGCGTTCCGGCAGTTGGGCGATTCCGGAATGGCGGAGGAGGTGACTCAGAACGTGTTCGTGGCCCTGGCGCGCAAGGCGCCACGGTTGGTGGGATACGAGACCCTGGCCGGATGGCTGCATCGAACCGCCATTTTGGAGGCCAAGGCGCGCATCCGATCTGAGTTGCGCAGGCGACGTCGGGAGGATGTGGCGGCGACCTTGGACACCGTGCACGCCAACCTGGCGGCATCCCCCGAGACCGATCTCTCGCCCCTGCTGGATGAAGCCCTGCTGCACCTGCGCGACGCGGATCGGGTAGCCCTGGTCATGCGTTACCTCGAGGACCGGAGCCTGCGCGAGGTGGGGGCGTCGCTGGGGATCGCGGAGGACGCGGCGCGCAAGAGGGTGTCTCGCGCCTTGGAACGGGTGACGGAGTTCTTCCGGGTGCGTGGATTCGAGGTGCCGGCGGCGGGGGGGGCCGTGGTGCTGGCCCAGGCGGGAGCCCAGGCGGCCCCGGCGGGGTTGGTGGCCACGGCGGCGAGCGCTGGTGTGGCGGCGGGCGGCGCAGCAACGGGTATTCAACTTCTACTCTTCCAAATCATGAGTTTGACCAAGACCCAGGCGGTGATTCTGGGCGCGCTGGTGGTGGCGCTGCCCTGGGCCTGGCAGGAGCATTCCCTGGGCGCGCTGCGCGGTGCCGACGCCAGGCTGGCTGTCACGGAGTCCGCGACGTTGGTGCGGGTGTCCGATTTGGAAGCCGAGACGGCCCGGGTTCGTGGCGGCCTCGAGCGCCTGCGCGCCTCGGTGGGGGAGGCAACGTCGCGGGTGGCGACGCTGAACTCGACGTTGGCGGCGCGACCGACGCCGAAGCCGTACCAGTGGAGCGACGCCGCCTCCTTGGTGCGTGTGCCGAAGGAATTCTTGAAAGTCCTTCCGTTTCGCGGGGTGGAAAACCTGCGCGGCGAACTCAGTTCCATGGTCAAGACGGCGCTCCATTTCACGGAGTCGGAGTCGGCTTCGGTGCAGGGGGCGGTCCACCGGTTCCTGGACCGTTACGATGGAGCGGTGGCACGCGCGATTCGTCCTGTCGAACCGGGCGAAGAGGAGCTTCGAGGAAACGAGGTGGGTTCGGTGCGGACATACGAGGTCAAAGGGATTCAGGACGTGGTGGCGCGTGCGCGAGAAGATCTGGTGGCGGAGTTGGGGATGCTCCTCGACCCCGAGCGCGCGAAAATTTTCATCGAGAGCCTGGGGTCCTGGCTGCCGCTCAACGACGAGGATCTCTCGGTGAGCTCGGAACGCGCCATCTATCCGGGGGATCATCGATTCTGGTTTGCGCCGAATTCCAATAGTGATCCGGCGGCGCCGTCGCTGCGTTACGGGGTGAGTCAGGCAGGACGCTTCGCCATCACCGCGCCGATGGCGGTGTCGGATATTCCGCCCTATCTGCGGGCCGAGTTGCAGGATTGGATTCAGGCCGCGTCCCAGCCGCGGCCCGCAGCGGTCAGCGGACTCCCGGGGGCCACGGGAGTGGACGCCGGTGCAGGCGATCCCTTGCCCGCACCCTCGCCGGTCCCTGGTCAACCCTGAACCCCACCTGATCCATGCTGCGCTCGCCCCTGGTTCGTGTCGCGGTCCTGCTCGTGGTCCTCGCCCTGGTCTCGATCCAGGCCTGGCGCCGGCAGCAGGAGGCCGTTGCGCTCAAGCGTTCGCTGCAGGAACGCGCGCATCGCGTCGCGACGGCAGAGCGGCGGGTGCAGGAGATGGAGGCGGAATTGGAGCCAGTGCGGCGTGAGTTGGAGGCGCTGGGAAGGTTGCGTTCCGAGAACCTCGCCAAGGCGGCCGATCTAAGCGGCTGGTTGGGAGGCGAAAAAGCGGCCTCCGAGGAGACGCAGCCGCCGGCGCTGCTTCCCGCTTGGAACCCGGATTCGGCGTTTGTCTGGCTGCCGAAGGATCTGCTCTCCCGATTGCCCACACCCGGTTTTCAGGCGGACGGGTCGCTGCAACCGGAACTTGCCGCGGTGCTGTCTCTCGAGCCGGAGCGCGCGCGGGAGTTGGATCGGCGTCTGGCCGGCGTGGTGGCGGGGTATCGTGCGGAGGAACTCGCGCATACGCATCAGGTCGAGGCGCACCTGCCTGGAGTTGCTGAGCAGGAAGGCGCCAAGATCACGGTACGGGTGGATCCTGTCCCGGAGGCTGCAAGGCGCGCGCGCGCGCAGTTCGAGGAGACCTTGGTGGAGACTCTGGGCGGACAACGCGCCGAGATCGTGCTCGCGCTGGGAAGTCCGTGGTTGGGGGAACAATTCAATAACCTCGCGAAGGAGCCGCGCACGGTCTCGGTGGTGCGCCGTGAGGACGGCAGCTTCTACATCTCCATGCAGAACGGAAATGGGGGCATGTCCAGCATGTCGATGTCCGGGTCGGGCGGACTCGAGAATTATATCCCGGAGCGCATGCGAGATCTGTTTGCCCCGGTGCTTGAGCCTGACCCTTTGTCACCGGATCCGTCTCGCTGAAGGGCGTGGCGAAGGGAGTGAGCGGGAGCGGGGGTGAGCGCCGTCTGCACGACGGCGGCTACGGAACGAAGAAGTAGTCGCGGACGTGAAGTCCGCGCTGAAGGGCGTGGCGAAGGGGGTGAGCGGGAGCGGGGGGGTGAGCGCCGCGTGCACGACGGCGGCTACGGAACGAAGAAGTAGCCGCGGACGTGAGGTCCGCGCTGAATGGCGTGGC
>JADLFD010000780.1 GCA_020845805.1 Verrucomicrobiales bacterium
CAGCCGCCGGAAACTCAGCCATCGAAGTCACTGACTGGGCGCAGTCCAATCCTGGGGGTGCCGGCCAGGAAACGGCGTCGTTGTCCGGCCCCGGTGCGCTGCTTCCCGACCTCCTGTCCGGCAGCGACATTCTCTCCGAGCTCGGGGTGCCTTTCGAGGAGCTCCAGATCCCCGAAGATCCGTCCTCCACGGGCGACGAAAGTGGCGCCGGAACGGAGGCGGAGGCGGGCACGGAAGCGGTGATGTTCGGTGGGGTCATCGAGGCCGTTTCGGTCGCGCCGACGACGGCGCCGGAGGAGCTCGACACCGCGGCTCAGGAGCCGACACCGGGACCCGCCGAGACGGTGGCCGAGTCGGGTGTTTGGGTCGCCGAACTGCCGGCGCCGACCGCGGCGGCCGCGAACGAAGAGCCGGCCGCGGTGCCGGCGGAGGGAGAGACTTTGGCTTCTTGGTTGGTGGAAACGTTGCGTGCGGGGAACGCCCCGCCCGCCACGACGGGACACGACCCATTTTCAGAACTCTTTGGAAATCAACAGTTGGACGTTTCGCAGAGCCTGATGGCCCGAAGCGAGCCCATCGCTTCGCGCTCGCTGGGACTGCATGAAACGACGGTTTCAGGGGCGGTGGCGGCGGATGTGACGTGGTCTGGGACGGTGCGGATCTCCACAGATCTGATCATTGGCGCGGGTGTGACGGTGACGGTGCAACCCGGCACGGTGATCAAGGTCGGACGCGGCGCCTACATCCAGGTGGATGGAACGCTGAACGCCCAGGGCACAGCGACGGAGCCGATCGTCATGACCTCGGTGGCGGACGATTCGGTGGGTGAGGATTTGAGCGGGGAAGGAGTCTCGACGGGACGGGCGGGCGACTGGCAGCAGGTATTCTTCCAGGCGGGGTCCGGCGGTTCGGTACTGCGCCATTTCGAATTGCGGTTTGCCGGGATGACCAACCCCGGGAACAACGACTTCCGCGAGGCGGTGACGATCCAAGGAGGATCGACGGTGCGCCTCGAGGACGTCCGAGTGCGGGACGTGTCGAGTCATGGCATCCGGGTTTTGGACAGCAACCCGATCCTGCGCCGGGTGGATGTGCAACGGGCGGGACCGAACAACGGGCGAGGGGTGCCGTTCTATTTCAACCTGGCCGCGCGTCCGGTGTTGGACGGACTGACGGCCTCCGAAAACGGGCGCGAGGGGATCTGGATCGACGGCGGGACTTTGTCGGCTCCCCTGACCTTGGACTTCGTGGGGATGCCGTACCTGTTCACCGTGGACCTGGCGGTGGATGCACCGCTGACGGTCGGGCCCGGAGTGGTGATCAAGATGAACCCCGGCGACTACCTGTGGCTGCGGGCGCCCACCCAGTTCCTCGGGACGGCCGAGGCCCCGATCGTCATCACCTCGATCCGGGACGACACGGTCGGGGGCGATACCCAAAACAACGGCTCCGGCGACAATGCTCCGCGGGTCGGGGACTGGCAGCAGGTGATCTTCGACGCCGCCTCCGGGGCATCAGTGATGCGGCATACCGAGATCCGGTACGCGGGCATGACCAACCCCGGGAACAACGACCCGCGCGATGCGATCCTGATTCAGGCCGGGGCGACCACGACCCTGGAAGATGTGCGCATCCGGGATGTGTTCCATAACGCGGTGCGAGTCCTGGACAGCAACCCGACCTTGCGCCGGGTCGATGTGCAGCGGGCGGGTCCGGGCCGCGGCGCCGTGCCGTTCTACTTCAACCTGGCGTCGCGCCCGGTGCTGCAGGGGTTGAGTAGTTCGGGCAATGGCAGTGAAGGTATCTGGATCGACGGCGGAGTGCTGGCGGCGCCCCTGACCCTCGACTACGTGGGCATGCCGTACCTGTTCACAGTCGATCTGACGGTGGATGCGCCGCTGACGGTGGGCCCAGGGGTCGTGCTGAAGATGAATCCGGGCGACTACCTCTGGTTGCGCGCACCCAGCCAATTCCTGGGGACCACGACGGCCCCCATCGTGATCACGGCGATCAAGGACGACACGGTGGGAGGGGACACCCAGCACAATGGGTCGGAAGAGGGAACGGCGCCGGCGGTGGGCGACTGGCAGCAAATCATTTTTGAAGGCAGTTCCGGGGCGTCGGTGATGCGACATACCGAGATCCGGTACGCGGGCATGACCAACCCGAGGAACAACGACGCGCGAGACACGATTCTGATCCAGGGCGGCGCGACGACGACGCTGGAGGATGTCCGGATCCGAGACGTATTCCACCAGGGAGTGCGAGTACTGGACAGCAACCCGACCTTGCGTCGGGTGGACGTACAGCGGGCGGGTCCAGCGCGCGGGGCGGTTCCGTTCTATTTCAATCTCGCCTCACGGCCGGTGCTGGAAGGGCTGACCAGTTCGGGCAACGGCAACGAGGGCCTCTGGATCGACGGTGGGATCCTGGCGGCGCCGCTGGCCTTGGACTACGTGGGGATGCCCTACCTGTTCACCAACAACCTGACGGTGGACGCGGCGCTGACGATCGGCCCGGGCGTGGTGTTGAAGATGAATCCAGGGGATTTCTTGTGGTTCCGCGTGCCCGTCCAGGTGAAGGGCACGGTGGAGGCGCCGGTGATCGTCACGTCGATCAAGGATGACTCGGTCAGCGGCGACACTCAGCACAATGGCGCCGAGGACGCCGCCGCGCCTCGCCCGGGGGATTGGGAATCGGTTTACTTTGCCGCCGGCTCGGTGGGCTCGGTGGTGGAAGGCTTGGAGGTGCGCTACGCCGGCATGACCGGCCCCGGCAATAACGATTACCGCCCGGCGGTGGAACTGGGCGCCGGGGCGGAGGTCACCCTGCGGAACCTTCGGATCCGCGACGTGGCGCGGGTCGGGTTGCGAATGGAGAGTCTGAAATCCGTGCTGGAGAACGTGGATGTCCAGCGCGCGGGCAACGCGCCGTACTCGTTCACGCTGGCGGCGGATCCGGTGATGTCGGGTCTGACGGCCTCGAACAATGGGGTGGAAGGGCTCTGGATCCAGGGCGGTACGCTGACTGCCGATCGGACTTGGTCGCTGACCACGGTCCCCATTGTTTTGCCGGAGAACGTGACGGTGGGAGCAGACGCGACGTTGAAGCTGGGGGCAGGGGTGGTGCTGAAGA
>JADLFD010000781.1 GCA_020845805.1 Verrucomicrobiales bacterium
CGGGCTGACCTGGCGTCAGCGGACGGGATCGAGGGTCAGGAAGCGGTCCATCCGGGAAACCTGGTAGCGTGCGTCGATGGCTTGGTTGACGGGGTCCGGGCCGGTCTGGTGGAGGCGGCGGCGGAGTTCCCGTCGCAACCACCAGTAGCCGGAGTTCCAGGAGTAGAGGATGTGCCCGTGGGGATGGCCGTCGACGGTGCTGATGGATTCGTTGAAGGCCGGGGTGGTGGCGATTTCGCGCGCGATGCGTTCGGTGAGGAGCGCATCGACCTCGGCGGCGGGCAGGCCATGCACACCGGCGAGGAGGTAGTTGGCGGCATCATTGAGGAACCAGGAGCCCCCGTAGCAATAGACGCCGCTATGGCCCGGGAGGAGGGAGCCATCCGCCTGGGAGATGACGCGCAGGCCGTAGGGAGTTTTCACTTTCTCCGAGGTCCGGACATGGGTGAGGACCTGAGCGTCGGTGAGCAGTTTGGCGCCAAACACGGCGTAAGTCAGGGTGGCGCCGTAGAGTGTGTCCTGACCGAGTGTGTCGTGCTGCTGGCGACTGGTGGGGAAGAACCCGCGTTCCTCGTTGAAGAGCGAGCGATAGGCGCGGATGGCGGTCTCGATATCGGCATCGGTGGCGCCCAGGCCGAGTTCCTGGGCGGCCATGAGGGCGCCGCAATGGAAGCCCTGGTTGCTGGTGGGGCAGTCGTCGTGGTCGTAGAGGAGGACGTCGTGGTAGGTCTTCCAGCCACGCGGGTTGGGGGAACCTGGCAAGGGGGGTGGGATATAGAACCCATCGCGCGAATGCTCGCGGATGAACTCGTAGGCGCGGCGCACGAGCGCCTCATTCACGGTACCGCCCGCGCGCTTCATGAGGACAGCCCAGATGAGGTAGTACTGCGCATTCTCCTCATAGTCCATGCGGGTCCAGAACACGGCACGGTTGGCCTCGATGGTCTTCTCCGCGTCGTCAAGTCCCAGCGCGGTGTAGAAGCCGTCGCTGACCCATTGTTTCCAGCCGTAACCGGGTCCGGACACGAAGATATAGCGGCCGTCACGCGGTTGATTCTCGGCGTCGCGAGCGAGGTTGCGGCGGAGGAGGTAGAGGGAGGTATTGCGCAGGATGGCCTCGACGAGCGAGCCCGCCCATCCTTTGGCATTGGCCACGGCCAGGTGGGCGGCGACCTGAGCGTCGTAGTGGTTTCGTGCGGGGCTGGCGAAGATCCAGGTGGTGAAGGTGCGGGTTTCTCCCGCGGCGAGGGATTGCCAGCCGTCCATCTGGTACTGGTACGTGTCGCGCGCGTCCTCGGGCGGCTTGACGATCAACGGGTAGGGATCGCGTCCGTCCCCGGCCAATACTTCGAGTGTCTGGGTGGTGGGATCGACGCGGATCTGGCACCGGTTTTCCCAGAGCCCGGGGGAGTCGGCGGCGAGGCCGAACACGGTGTCGGGGGATCGGGCCAGTGCCACGGGGAAAGTTTCGGTGCGCGCGGCTCCGCGCACGGTATCGGCGGTCACCGGGTTGGTGACGGGGCCCGAGAAGGTGGCGAAGACCGCGCGGTCGAGGGCGGGTGTAAACGCGAACCGGAGGGCGAATCGGGTGGGGACCTCGGCGGTCACTTCGAGGGTGCGCTGCACGAGGGCCGGAGTGGGATGGGTGAGCCGCCAATGCACGACGAGGCCGTGGCGGCGCGTGGGGCCGAGCGTGAATCCCAGATGATTGGAGCTCATCTGCTGGAACTCCAGGGGGGACCACTCCTGATCGGGGACTCGGACTTGCACCCCGGCGGCGTCGAGCGTGGAGACGGCGGCGATGAGGCGGTCCGCGGTGCGGTACTCTAGGCCAATCCCCTGGGCACCCGGGACCGGCACCGCACGGAGGGAGACGGGTTCGGCGGCCTGGGAGGGCCGGTGAACGAGGATCGTCAGCAGCGCGAGAATCAGGCCTACGGCGCGCGACGGCCGTGGCGGGTTTGGGGGGCGGGTGTTCACCGGCCAGAATCGTATGCCGCGCGCGTTCATCAGCTGATCCTCACGGCGCGATGGGGGATGCCGGATTCGCGGTGGCGCGGGGGACCACCGGAGGGACTCCGGCGGTCCAGCAAGTGCCGCGGCGCACCAGTTCGCCGACCGTGGGGTGATTCGTCCATGCCAGCACATCGTGGCCGAGTGTGGTGAGGAAGACGCGTCCTGCGCCGTAAGTTCGAGCGAACGCCATGGGGTGGAGTTTATGGTCCACGATGGATTGGGCTTGGGCAAGCAGTTGGATGGGGGCGTCGCCGGTGAGGCAGGTATAGAGTTCGTCGGTCGTGGTGAAATCCTCGAGTCCACGAGTGATGGGATGCTCGCGGTCCACCCAGTGGACGAGGAACGGGCCGCGCGGGTCGTGCTGGGGTTTTCCCGGGCCGATCCCGTGCCAGATCCGTCCGAGGATGGCTTGGTACTCCGGCCATTCCTGGTGCCAGGCGCCGCAGCCGAAGTGAACGCTCACCAAGCCACCGCCGCGGGCCACGAAGGCGCGAAGGTTTTCGCGCGCGGCCTGGCCGGGGCCGGGACGTTCCCAGTTCTGGAAATGGATCAGGACCACCTGCCACGGGGTGAGATCGATGGTGGCCAGGGCATCGGGGTTTTCCTCCCGGCGCACCTCGATGCGGGGATCTGACTCGAGGAGCCGTTGGAGGACTGGGGCGGTCTCGCGCCACGCATGGGCTGGGTGGTCAATTCCGGTGACGAGCAGCACGCGGACAGTTCGTTCCTTCGCGGGTCCGGGGGTGGCCGCGATGGCCTGCGGTGTGGTGTGGGTGCCGAGCAGTGCGAAGGCCAATGCCGTCGCCAGTGCCAGGCAGGCGCCTCTGCGCGCGACAGGTCGAAGCGCCGGTGGAAGGGAGCGACGCGGGGAATCCATGGCGGGGACACTGACGCCCTGCGCGTCGAGAGCGAGCGGTTGGTGGCGAACGGGACCCGCGCCGCGGGAGGCGCGGTGGGTGGGAAGAGAGTGAAGGCGGTGACATCGTCCACGCCGTCCAGATCGAGGGTTTCCCGGTCGGCCGATGGGGACTGCGGGGTCCCGCATCCGCTCCTGGCTGGGTGGGATCTGGGAACGCGGATCGCGGCTGGGAGGGGAGCGCCTCAGTTGTCGGGGGCGTCGGGCTGGGGGGTGAATTCGCCTTCCCAGCGAGCGACCACGGCGGTGGCGAGACAGTTGCCGACGAGATTCACGGTCGTGCGTGCCATGTCCATGAGCTCATCGACCCCGATGATGAGGAGTACGCCCTCGAGGGGGAGTCCGAACGTGACCAGAGTGCCGGCGAGGATGACCTGAGAGGCGCGGGGCACGCCGGCCATGCCCTTGCTGGTCAGCATCAGGGTGAGCAGGAGCGCGATCTGTTCTCCGGTGGAGAGATCTTTCCCAGCGGCTTGGGCGACGAAGATCGCGGCCACGGCGAGGTAGAGTGTCGAACCATCGAGGTTGAAGGAGTAACCGAGCGGCATGACCAGGGAGACGATGCGTTTGGGAACTCCGAATCGGATCATGCGCTCCATGGCGTCGGGGAGCGCGGCGTCGGAGGAGGTGGTGGAGAACGCGATCATCGCGGGTTTGCGGATGGTGCGCAGGAACTGCCTGACCGGGACCCGGGCCCAGAGCGCCGCGGGGAGCAGGACCAGGAGGCAGAAGACCACCAGGGCGGCGTAGAGGGTGAGGATGAGTTTGCCCAGATTGAGCAGCACTCCGACGCCGCTGTGGCCGACGGTATACGCCATGGCGGCGCCGATGCCGAAGGGCGCGAAGAGCATGACCACCCCCACGAACTTGAACATGACGAGGCTGAGGGCATCGAAGAAGTTCACCATCAGGTCGCGGGGCGGTCCCTTGACCTGCGCGAGGGCGACGGCGAAGAACACCGCGAAGGTGACCACCTGTAGCACGTCATTGGTGGCGGCGGCCTCGAAGAAGCTGCGCGGCACGATGTGCTCGATGATTTCGGAGAAGGTGACCGATTTGGCGGTGATCTCGGTCTTGCCGGAGCCGGCGGGGGGCAATACGACGCCGACGCCGGGCTTGGTGTAATTGACGGCCACAAGTCCGACCACGAGGGCGAGCGTGGTGACGATCTCGAAGTAGACGATGGACTTGAAGGCGAGTCGGCCGACGACTTTGAGGCCGTCGCTGTGCCCGGCAATGCCGACCACCAAGGTGGCGAACACCAGCGGGACGAGCAGGCATTTGATCATCCGCAGGAAGATGTTCGAGACCACGCGACCGTGCTGGGAGGCTTCGGGAAACAGCACGCCTACGGCGATGCCCAGCACCATACTGATCAGGATCCACTGGGTGAGACTGATGCGGGTGAAGAGGCGCCACATGAAGTTTTGGGTGTGGATTGGGCGTTGGGACACGGCAGGTCGCTAGCGGAGGTCCCGGTCCGTTTCCGGCTTCGGGGGCTGGCGGGGGACGGCCACCTTGGGGGGCGAGGAACGGCGTGGACTCCCGAGCAACCGCACGGGCGCAGCCTCTAGAGGATTTGAGGGCTCAATGCAACCGCTGTCTCCCGGCGAGGTGTCATCGGGCGGGGGAAGGTTGGCCGCGAGCGCCCGAGCGGGAACCATCGATGGGCGTCACGGGGTCGATGCCCAGCCAGCAGAAGGCGGCGACCAGGTAGATCCCGACGAAGCTGTACAGGGCGATGTTCCAGTTGTTGCCGGACCAGTGCAGGATGTAGCCGACAAGCAGGGCGGCGACCGCGCCACCACCGGCGCCGCCCATATTCATCCCGCCGGAGACGGAGCCGGCGAAGCGGCCGCCGATGTCCATGCAGGAAGCCCAGGAGCCGGCGATGGTGAGATCATTGGCGAGGCCGGCGAAGCCCATGGCCACCATGGCCAGGTAGGGGTTTTCGAGGTGGATCGAGAGGAAGATCAGCCCGCCCGCGGCGAGGAGCCCGAAGATTCCCACCAGGCGGCGCGCGGTGCGGGTGCCCCCGACGCGCGCGGCCAGCCAGGGCGCGAAATGTCCGCCGGCCCAGCAGCCGATGCCGCCGAGGAAGAGGGGCAATCCCGCGAGGGCGGCGCCTTCGAGCGTATTCTTTTCCAGCGTGAACCCGCGTACCTCCTTGAGGTAGGTGGGCAGCCTCTGGATGTAGAACCACCAGGGCACGCTCAGCAGGAAGTATTGGAGCCAGAGGAGCCAGATGGATCGGCGCGACAGGATCTCCCCCCAGGGCACTCCTTCACCATGGGAGACGTGATCTCGGATATTCGGCAGGAGGGCGAGCTCCGCTTCGTTGACCGCGGGATGCGAGTGCGGGTCATCGCGATACCAGCGTACAAAAAAGAACGCCCAGATGATGCCGAGCAATCCGAAGAGCACAAACACGACGCGCCAGGGAATGAACCCCAGCATCCAGGCGACGAGGAAGGGGGTGACTGCGCCGCCCCAGCGGGCGGCCATCCACATGAGTCCCTGCGCCCGCACGCGCTCATCCTGCGGAAGCCAGGCGGTGAAGGTCTTGGTCAGGTTGGGAAAGCAGCCGGCCTCGCCGATGCCGAAGAGCAGCCGGCAGGTCATGAGCGACGCGAAATTCCAGACCGCGCCCGTGGCGGCGGTGAAGACGGACCAGAGCACCGTGACCCGGATCAACATGCGCTTCGCCCCCCACTTGTCGCCCATCCAACCGCCCGGGATCTCGAAAAACGTGTAGGCGAGGGAGAAGATCGTGAGGACCCATGTCCACTGGATCTGGGTGAGCGTGAGCTCCTTGCGGATATTGGTTTCCGCCTGGGCGATGATCACGCGGTCGGTGTAGCAGATCATCGCCAGCGCGATGGCGAACACGACGACCCAGCGGCGGGCTTGGGTGGGTTTCATAGGCTCACTTCACGGACACTCACATCGGATCGTTGGAAAACACGGGCATCGAGATCGAGACCCAACCCCGGGGATTCCGGAGTGGTCAGAAAACCCTCGCTCGCGGCCCCCGTCTCCGTGACGAGTCCCTGGTACTCCTTCAGATAGTGCCGGCGCACGCTCTCCAGCAGGAAGAGGTTGGGCAGGTTGCGGGCGAGGTGGAGCGAGGCGAGATGGAGCACCGGTCCGCCACAGTTGTGCGGCGCGACCGGCACCTGCCAGGTCTCGGCCAGGGTGGCGATGCGTTTCGCCTCGCTCAGCCCCCCGCACCAGCAGAGGTCGGGATTGACGATCTTGGCCGCCCCGGACTCGAGCACCTCGCGAAACTGCCAGCGGGTCATGTAGCGCTCGCTCAGGATCAGGGGAATGCGGGTGGCCTGGGCGAGGTGGCGGTACGCCGGAGCGCTGTCCTGGGGCATCATCTCCTCCAGCCACAGGATCTGGTATGGCTCGACTGCCTGGGCGATGCGCACCGCGCACGGCAGGTTCCAATAGCCATGGAACTCCAGGGCGATGGCCATCCGGTCCCCCACCGCGTCGCGAATCTGCCGGATCGGGGCCAGGCCTTCCTCAATTTCCGACGGCGAGAGGTATTGCCCGCGGTTCCGTAGGGCCACCTGGTCGAAGGGCCAGATCTTCATCGCGCCAATTCCCTGCTCGAGCAGGCTGTTCGCCAGCGGGCCGGCGTGCGTGGTGAAGTCAAAGAGGTGATCGTAGCACGTGTTGTAGGTGGGGATGCGATCACGGCAGGCGCCGCCGAGAAGCTGGTAGACCGGGAGTCCGGCGATCTTGCCCAAGAGATCCCAGAGCGCGATGTCGATGGCACTGATGGCACGCATCTCGGCGCCGGCATGGCCGAAGGTTTCGCAGGCCAGCTTCATGTCCGCCCAAAGCCGATCGATCTGGCGGGGGTCGCGTCCGAGCAGGAGCGGCGCGAGTTGCGCATGGATCACCGCCTCGCACGCGGTGGCCATGGGATAGGTTTCACCGAGGCCCACGCGACCGTCATCCGTGTGCACGCGCACCCAGAGCCAGGAGATCTCTCCGGCGTGGACGCGCACGCCTCGGGAGAGGACAAGGGTCTCGATGCGTTGGATCTTCACGTCTTCGGGCCGGGTTCGCCCGGGACGGTGCGAGTTCGCAGCCCTGGGGGGAAGTCCGAATTGTCCTTCCCCCGCGGGCCCTCGGTGGAGCGATACGGGATGGTGTTGGGTCGAGACGAGGGGCAGGCTGTGGGGCATCCCCCTTCAGCACGTGGAACTCCCATGAAACTCCGGATGACGCATCTCCTGTGGATCGGCCTGCTCTCGTTTGCTCTCCCCGCATGTGCAGCACCGCCCTCACTGGAGCTGGCTTACGAGCCGCCGCATTGGTTGCTCATTCGTGGCGAGCACTTCCCGGGTCGCGAGATTCGCATCAATTACCTCGAGGCTTACTGCCGCGCGAACTCCACCGAGGCGGACTGGGTGAAACACACGGTGGTCCCCCACCGGGTGGAGGTCCTGTCCCGAAGCGCCGATCGCCGGACGATTCAGTTGCGCGATACGCTCGAGGATGGCGTGGTCGTGGAGCACACAGTGCTGGCGCGCTCGGATGAAGTGGAGTTTCAGCTGCGCGCCCACAATCCAGGCACGAAGCGCTCCGAAGCGCACTGGGCGCAACCGTGTGTGCGGTTGGGGGCGTTCACCGGATTCCCTGACCAGGGCGGTGATCTCGATGACTATTTGCCGAAGTGTTTCCTGCTGCTGAACGGGGCGCTGAAGCGACTGCCGGAGGTGCGACCGTGGGCGAAGGAGGCGCGCTATACTCCGGGGCAGGTATGGTGTCCTCACCACGTGTCGCGTGCGGACGTCAATCCACGTCCGTTGAGTCCGCTGGTGCCCGATTCCGGGCTGATCGGGGCCTTCAGTTCGGATGAGAAGTGGATCTTTGCCACGGCCTGGGAGCCTTATCAGGAACTGTTTCAAGGAGTGGCGCGCTGTTTGCATTCGGATTTCCGGCTGGGAGGCCTTCAGCCGGGCGAGACACGCGACGTGCGCGGCCGGATTTACCTCGTGACGAATGATGTGCCCGCCCTGCTGGCGCGGTACGCGCGCGACTTCCCCGAGCATCGTGTCACACGACCGGGCGGGGGGACGCGTCCAGGCACTTCGTTGAGTGACAAGGCGGTCCGGTACACGGTGCCGGCTGTGGGCTATGTGGTGCTGCGTCACGGGGCGGTGGAAGCGGTGGTGGTGGACAATCGTGCGGTGAACGACGCGATCCTGCCGGGACACGCCGCGGGGTACCACGGTCTGGGAGCTTTGCGTCATACTTCGCAGGCCCGGAGTCTGTTCGTGCCTGCGTACTCCGGGTTGAACTTCGAGCATATCCACGACGGCACGGTGCAATCGCGCGACGTGCTCTTCGAACCCCGCCGAGCGCCCATGGAACTGCGCGTGGTCAGCGAGACGGTGGCAGAACTTTATCAACCCCCAACCCCGCATTGGGGATTGGAGAGTTGCTTGAGGTACGAACTGCTCGACGACGGCGTGATGGAGATGACCTTTGAATGCATTCCACGTCGGAACCGATTCGCGCGTGGTTATCTCGGATTGTTCTGGGCTAGCTACATCGATCGGCCGGAATCGTTGGATATCCACTTTCGCGGGCTGGCGGAGGGCGCCGCGGAGCCCGACTCCTGGCAGCTCGGGGTGA
>JADLFD010000782.1 GCA_020845805.1 Verrucomicrobiales bacterium
CGGCATAGAGGTTCTCGAGTCGGCGCAATTCCCTCCGTGTCAGTCGGTCGGCGGTCGGCAGCGACGCGTTTCGCTCCTCCAAGTGGGCTCGATACGCGGCCGCGGAAGTGTACCCCTGCTTGGTGCTCCCTTGGGGCCGGAAGTCGGCGGCTAGTTTCTGGAGGGATTGGAGAGGCTCGGACGGTGTCGACGTTGCACTCACGCCCAATTCGGACGACGGGCGTTCGCGAAGAGCCCTGGGGAGGCACTCCATCGCAGGGGCGGAGTTGGCCGGGTGAGGGATCGCGTTGGGTTCTCCTTCGATGATCGCCAGGAAGATTCGGTCGGAGCGTCCCAGTTCCAGGAAGCGTTCGACCTCGGCATTGACCCACGGGCTTTCGGCGCTGCGTGGGCTGCAAACCACAATCAGGTTGTCGCTTCGATCCAGGGCGTCGTTCACCAGTTGGCCAAGGGGTTTCGACGTGCTCAGCTCCTCCTCATCACGGAATACCGGGTACAGACGCGCCGCGACCGGGCTGGCCGCGGACGAACGTCTCGCTCGCAGGGATTCCGGCACCCGATAGTTCTCGAGAGACCAATGCAACCACGAGGCCCATCGCCGGCCTTCCTGCGCGTTGTCGAGATGGCGGTACGAGATGAAGGCGGCAAACCGGCGCTGTGGCACTCCTTTCCCGGGCACGAGGATGTATCGCAGCCGCGTTTGTGAGGTGTCAAACGCGAGGCGCTCGCTGAGCTCGGCCCCCCAGCCGTGGAAAACCTTCAACTTACTATCAGTAGACCGTCACTCGAACGAACTGCGCCTCGGCGGTTCCATCTACATTCACGGTCACGGGGGCGCTCGTGCCGGATCGGACGCCGAGGATGATCCAGGGGGCTTGGGAGTCGGGATGACGCGTCTCGATGCGGTAGGTCCGGCCCAGTTGGCTGGGGAAGGTCACCGCCACCCCGGACACGGTGCGGGAGGCGGAAAGCGTGGGCGCATCAACTCGCGGGGTCCCGGCCAGCGCCAGCGCGTGGTCACCGCGAGCGGTGATCACCGTGGCCTTGCCCAACGAGGACGGCACGCGGCCAACCGAGCCCGTCTCGTCCACGGAGGGCCAGGCCACGACCGATCCGTCGCGTCGAAGCGCCACGAGTGCGCCTTGGGAGGCGGCAATGGCGACGATGCCCGTGATCGGCGGCGTGGTTTCGCCTGTGCGTCCCCAGTGGACAATCGATCCGTCGGGTTGGAGGAAGTAGCTGTCGCTCCTTCCCGAAGCCATGGCCACCGGGCGGCCCAGGTCGGGCCTTAGGCCGGGCAGTTTCGCGCCCCACGCCACCACCGTGCCGTCTTCCTGGAGCGCCAGTGAATACCCGTAGCCGGCGGAGACTTGGACCACGTTCGAGAGGCCGCTGGGAACATCCACCTGCTGCGCGAAGTTGTTGCCGAGGCCCAGCACGGTTCCGTCGCGTCGCAGCACCAGCGCGTGAGATCCGCTGGCGAAGTCCACCGCGATCACTTCCCGGACGTGATCGGGAACGGGGACCAACCCACGGTCCACCCCTCCGCCCCAACCCACCAGCGTTCCGTCCTGGCGTAGCGCGTAGCTGACCCAGTCCCCCGCGTGGACACTGACCACGTTCCCGAGGTCGGCCGGGACGTTCCGTTCACCGTCGAGATTGGATCCCCACGCGATCACTTGGCCGTCGTCTCGGAGCGCGAGAGCATGATCGTAGCCCGCTGACAGGTTGACCACGCGGGTGACCGAATGGGGTACGACGCCAACGCCATACCGATTCGACCCCCATGCGACGACGGGCGCCTCGACCTCGACGGCACGGAGGGCGGGCGCGACGCTGGCCAGCAGTCCTGCGGTCACGAGGGTGATCCCAGGGGCGCGACGCGCGACGGACGTGGTGGGGACGTTCGGGATTCCTGGGGACCCGAGGCCCAGGACGAGTGGAGTGGTTGGGGTACCCATGGACGACTGGGAGGATCGTCGGCACAGGATCACACATGAAGGCCGACGTCAAAAAGTGACCGGCCACAGAGGGGAGAGGAACGGGTGTGTTTTTGGAAGCCCAGTCGAGCGGGGCTTCCGCGTCTCCTGTCCGCGGAATCTACTCGTGTCGCAGCGTGACCATCGGATCGACGTTCATCGCGCGCCGGGCGGGCACATAGCTGGCCAGCACCGCCACCGCCCCCAGGGCCAGGGAGACGAGGAAGAAGGTGGCCGGGTCCGTGGCCGTCACGCCGAAGAGGAGTGAGCTGAGAAACCGAGTCAGGAAGAGGGCCCCCACGAGACCGATTCCGATTCCCACCAGCGCGAGCACCAGACCGCGACCCAACACCAACCCGAGCATGTCGCGCCGCTGGCCTCCGAGGGCCATGCGCAGACCGAACTCCTTCGTCTGTCGGGCGACGGAGTACGAGATGACGCCGTAGATCCCGACCGTGGCCAGCACCAGAGCCACTCCCGCGAACAAGGTGAGTAAGAGCGTGAGAAAGCGCGGACGGGATTGAGCCTGGGAAATCAGGTCGTCCATCGTGCGGACGCGGGTCAGCGGCAGGGTGGGATCCAGCTTCGCCAATTCCTGCCGGACGGCTGTGACGAGCGATGAGGAGTCCCCCGCCGTGCGAAGGACGAGATGCATGCCCTGCGATCTGCCGCGTCCGGCGCTTTGCGTGAAGGGAAGATAGAGTTCGGTGCCGGTCGGCTTTTCCAATCCCCCGTTCTTGGCGTCGGCGACCACACCGACCACGGTGCACCAATTGGTGGTCCCGCCGGGCCGGATGCGTCTTCCCACGGCGCTACTGTTTCCCCAGAACGTGCGCGCCATGGTCTGGTTGATGACCACGACCTCCGGTGATTCGGGGTCGTCGCGCCGGTCGAGGAAGCGACCTTCCACCAGACGAAGGCGCAAGGCTTCGAAGTAGCCGGGGCTGACGCTTTGATAGAATTCCACGTTCTGAATCGGCCCCCCATCAGTCGGCACAAATCCTTCGATCAGGGTATCGTTGTGAGAGCTGGGATAGACGGGCGGCAACCCTGACGCCAGGGCTACCTGTTCCACGCCCGGCAGCGCGGCCAGCGATTGCTCCAGGCGTGTCCAGAAGCTGCGGACCTCCTCGGGTCGACGGTAGTTGGAGTCGGGCAATTCCACGGACATGGTGACGACGTTCTTCGGATCGAACCCGGCGTCCACTTCCTGCAGATTCCAGAACGCGCGGAGCATCAGCCCGGTGCCGATGAGGAGGGTGAGCGCGAGGGCCAGTTCGCCCACCACCAGAGCCTGGCGGAAACGCTGGATGCCCGGGGTCCCGGTCGTGGAGGTGGCGGCCGACTTCAACGCGTGTTGGAGATTCCGACGGAAGGCGTGGGCCAGGGGCACCAACCCGAACAGCACCCCCGTGACGAGGGATACTACCACGGCGAAGAGGATCACCTGCCCGTCGATGCCGATCTCCACGGCACGCGGCACGCTGGCTTCGCTGGCAGACTTGATGAGTTCCAGGCCGCCATACGCCAGCAGCAGCCCGGCGACGACGCCCGCGGACGACAGCAGGAGACCCTCCATGACGAATTGGAGCGTGAGCCGGCCCAATCCCGCCCCCAGCGCACCACGAATCGCGATCTCGCGCTGGCGGGACTCCGCCCGGGCCAGCAGCAGGTTGGCGACATTGACGCAGGCGATCAGCAGAAGAAACGCGACGGCCCCCAGCAGCATGCGAAGCGCGGGCCGGACCCCGCGCACGACCTCGTCGTGCAGACCGTGGCTCACCAGGGTGTGATTCGTGGCATCGAACCGATGCCCGGAGCCGGTCTCGCCCCAGTGCTTGGCCAGCGATGCCAATTCCGCCTGGGCCTGACTCGGTGTGACCCCGGGACGCAGTCGTCCCAGCAGGTTTAAGCTGTGTTCGCTTCGCCCCCCGGGATTCGCCGGGTCGATTTGCAGCGGCGCCCAGAGCTCGGAGGCGTCCAGGGCGCCGGGGGGAAACTGGAACTCCGGCGGCATGACGCCCACGACGGTGCATGACCTTCCATTGACCAGGATGTCGCGGCCCACGATGGCGCGATCGCCGGCGAAGGCACGCTGCCACAGGCCATGGGAGATCACGGCGACCGGCGGACCTCCGGGAACGTCGTCCTCGGGGGTGAGAAGACGGCCGAGCAGGGGCCTGGCCCCGAGCGTCGGCAATAAGCCGCCGGTGAGCTGCGTCGCCGTGGCGCGCGTCGGTTGCGCGCCGCCTCCGACGTTCACGCCCCCGCTCGCCCACGCGTCGAAGGATCCCCAGGACTTTGTTTCGCGGCGCAGATCCAAGTACTCGGGAGCCGAAACCGCGAATCGTCGCAAGCCGCCATTCGGAAAGCTGGGGAACTCGGAGTAGATGCGCACGAGCCGATCCGGTTCCGAGTAGGGCAAGGGCCGGAGCAGGACGGTATTGACCACGCTGAAGATGGCGGTGTTCGCCCCGATGCCGAGGGCCAGGGTAAGCACGGCCACGGCGGTGAAGCCGGGGCACTTCAGGAGCTGCCGCATCGCGTAGCGAAGAACGTGGATCATGCGGTTAGAGAGTCAGGTCTAGCATCCCCTGTGCCGGCCGCATTCCCTCACGGAGCGAGTTCAACGCGTGCCTCTGTCGCGTTTGCGCCCACGTTGTGGTCCGTCGCGGTGCAACAATGGGATCGGCTTGTCCCAATCTCGGGACCCTTGGAACGTCCATCCTCCGCGGTACCTACGCTCCTGCGATGGCGCAGTTAGGGAAGTGCGACCCTGCGTGTCGTACCCGTCCGTGCCGGTGAAATGCCAGTCGCCATGCGAGATTCCCATGCAGGTGTTGTTCCCGCCGTCGTGGGTGGGCATGGGCGTGCCGACGCCTCGGGCCGGGGTGCCGACGACCCGGCAGACGTCGGACAAGAGGATCGGGAGTCCCGTGCTGGCCCTGCGGGCCGAGCTGGGAATGGCGGGAACAGGAGGGCGGCCCGTTCGGTCACAGGTTGGTGGCGCAAGAGCCCGGTTGCCCGTGTCACCCCGGTGGCCGAGGAGGGGTCATCGCGCGGGTTGAGTTTACGAAGGTCCGAAAAAACCCGCGCGAGGCTTTGCCGAAGTCGGGGGCCGGTTTCCAAGACTCGCCGCGCGTCCCGGGGCTCGATCTCCGGTCACCTCGCTGATTCCCGGCGGGGTAGGGGTACACCCCATATCGGCCAAGCTCACATTCCGACAACCTCACCGTCGGAAACAATCCAGTCTCGCAGTCCAGAACTCCGTTCGTTCGCTCCACGCCATGGAGCGTCACGAAAAGAAATTCTGAGAGCAGAAGCCGTAACGCTGCAGGCGCCTCGGCGTCCCGGGCTGGGTTGGGAATCGAAGAGACCACTCCGTTCAACCGGCAGCGTCCTCGCTCCGGGTCGAAAGGGTGGAAACACGAAATTCCCCGCATACCAGCAAATCCCCGTCACCAGAAAGAAAAGTATCATGTCCAAGAAATCCGTATTTTGCATCGCAGGATCCCGTGAGCAGGCCGATCGCATCGTTGACCAACTGAAAGGCGCCCACTTCTCCAACAACGACATCTCAGTGCTGTTTCCCGACAAGGGGACGACCAAGGATTTCGCGCACGAGAAGAACACCAAGGCCCCCGAGGGTGCCGTCGCCGGGGCAGGCACGGGCGGGATCGTGGGTGGCGCCCTGGGCTGGATTGTCGGCATCGGCGCCCTGGCCATTCCTGGGGTGGGACCGTTTATCGCGGCGGGGCCGATCCTTGCGGCGCTGAGCGGCGCGGCCATCGGCGCTGCGGCGGGCGGGATCGCCGGGGGTCTCATCGGGCTGGGAATTCCTGAAATCGAAGCGAAGCGCTACGAGGGCAAGGTCAAGGAAGGGAACATCCTCCTCTCTGTGCATACCGAGAATTCTGAGGAGATCAAAAGCGCCAAGGAGATCTTTTCCAGGGCCGGGGCCCAGGACATTTGCACCACCGGGGAGGCTGCGGTGCCCACAGGAGCCGTGACGCAGCCGGATACCGCAAGAACCTCGCGACTGGACGATGGCGTCGTGGTCGCAGGCCACTAGCCGGTGGTCCGGACCCTCACGTAAGCGGGTTGGCCACGCCGCCATGGGCGCCTCCGATGCAGAGAGGCCAGAAGGCATGAGCACTCACTTTCCAACTGACCTGTTCCGCGATGGAGGGGTCGGGTTGGAGAGTACGGCGACATGCCAAACGAACGACCCACTGCGGCTGGGCCTTCCTCTTACGCGCTCGAATCACCCAACCCCTTCGCCCTGGTTGCGAAGGGATACCTCAGACACAACCCAAGACCATGGTAGCTCTTCTGTTTGAACCCATCGTCGCCGCTGCCGGCTACTCCCTGCTGTATCTCCTTCTTGGAGGAGGGTTCCTCGGGGCCGTGATCATCTTCGTCGTCCTGAAGATGTTCGGCAAATGAGTAGGACCACTCCAAGCGAGGCAATTTGCCCCGATGACTTCGGAGGCCCACACGTTCCTGGAGGAAACCGAGGCCGGAGCTCTCCTGCCCTGCAATCCAGGTTTGCGGTGAACCACTCAAAACTATGAAACGCGAATTCGCCTCCCCTGCTTTGGAAACCTCCCTGGCCATACCCTCGACGGAGGACCATCTGTCGAGGTGCACCAAGGGAATGGCTGAAGTCTTGGAGCAACTCAGGAGATTGGGTGGAAAGCCCATCGAGGACCTGACACCAGAGCAGGCCCGCCAACAGCCTGGTCCTGCCGACGCGGTGGCAGCCCTGATGAAAAAGCGCGGCCAAAGCGCTAACCCGGAGCCGGTGGCTCAGATGGAGAACAGGCGGATTCCCGGACCCGGGGGTGACATCGCGATCCGAATCTACACACCGCTGGGAACCGGGCCGTTTCCGGTGGTGCTCTACATCCACGGGGGTGGATGGGTGCTCGCCGATCTCGACGCGTATGACGCGTCCCCGCGCGCGCTCTGCAATGCCACCGGAGCGGTGGTGGTCTCGGCCCACTATCGCCTGGCGCCGGAGCATCCCTTTCCAGCCTCGCACGACGACACGTTCGCGGCCTACCTCTGGGTGCGCGCCAACGCGACCTCGTTCCACGGGGATCCCACACGGGTGGCGGTGGCCGGTGAGAGTGCAGGTGGCAACATGGCCGCAGCCATCTCGCTGATGGCACGGGATCGCAAGGTGCCGCTTCCGGTGCATCAGGTGCTGGTCTATCCCGTGGCCGGGGTCGACCTGGACACGGCCAGCTTTAAGGAACACGCCCACGCCAAACCTTTGAACCGGGCCATGATGGTTTGGTTCGGAGCGCATGAGTTCAGTCTTCCCGCGGATGTGCACGATCCGCGCATCGACCTGCTTCACACCAACCTGGCGGGGATGCCCCCGACCACGCTCATCACCGCAGAAATCGATCCGCTGCGCTCTGGAGGCGAACTGCTGGCCTCCCAGTTGAAAGCGGCCGGAGTGAGTGTGGAAGCGAAGCAGTACGTGGGCGTCACGCATGAGTTCTTCGGCATGGGCTCGGTGCTCGAAGAGAGTCGTGATGCGGTGCAGTTCGCCGCTCGGAATCTCAGGAAGGCGTTCGAGCGTGATGTCGGCGTGCCGACGAGCGCGAAGGACCGGAAGGAACCATGAGCGGCCTGTTGACGAGGGGGTTTGGCGGACGGTTCGTGATCGCACCGAGACAGGCGGCCTCGTGAAACAAAGTAGGGACAGCGTCCCTCACCCCGGTGGAATCGAGCGGGCTCGCCTTGGGACCGTTCAGTCGGAGGACAGCACCGGCGAGGGCGCGAAAC
>JADLFD010000783.1 GCA_020845805.1 Verrucomicrobiales bacterium
GAACAGGATCTACAGGATGACTGGCCCGGACGGGCGCCACCGAATCGTGGTGCAGCATGGGGCGGAGCGGGATTGGCTCTCCAAGGCTGCGGTCTCGTTTTCGAGGCATCCTGAGAATCCTGTAAATCCTGTCCGTCCGGTCTTCTCCTGACCTGTGGCAGCAGGCTCTTACCGTCGTGGCTTGGGGAGGAGGACAGGATGAACAGGATTAACAGGATGACCGGCCCAGATGGGCGTCACCGAAATGGGGTGCAGGATTAGGCCGGACGGGATTTGCACTCCGGGGCTGCGGTCTGGTTTTCGAGGCATCCTGTGAATCCTGTAAATCCTGTCGGTCCGGTATTCTCCTGACCTGTGGCAGCAGGCTTTGCTGTCGTGGGAGGGGAGGGGGACAGGATGAACAGGATCTACAGGATAACTGGCCCGGACGGGCGCCACCGAATCGTGGTGCAGCGTGGGGCGGGACGGGATTGGCACTCCAAGGCTGCGGTCTCGTTTTCGTGCCATCCCGTGAATCCTGTAAATCCTGTCCGTCAGGTCTTCTCCTGACCATCCCTGTTCCTCTGATCTCAACCCTCCTTCGGAACATTCTTCACGTTCACCCCCGGGGAAAAAGGCGACCGAGTTCCTCATGGTGTTGGCGCCCGCCCTCGGCTAAAACCTTCGCATGCTCGATTTCCTCGCCGACACGCCGGACGACCGTGCCCGGATTTGTGGCCCGGGCCACACGCGGCGCGAATTCCTGCAGATCGGAGTGCTCTCGGCGCTGGGTTTGTCGCTCCCGCAATACCTCCGTGCGGAGCAGTCCGGGAAGGTGAAACCGGGCCACGACCAGCGGTCCTGCATCATGATCTTCAACCTCGGCGGTCCCAGTCACATTGACCTCTGGGACATGAAGCCCGAGGCGCCCAGCGAAATCCGGGGACCGTTCAAACCCATCCGCACCCGTTCGGACGCCTTCGAGATCTCGGAACTGCTGCCGCGGCATGCGGCGATCGCGGACAAGTTTTCGCTGGTGCGCTCTTGCCACCATGACGGCGCGGCCGTGCACGACGCGGGATGGCAGATGATGCAGACGGGACGCCGGTTCACCGGCGGAATCCAAACCCCGCACGTTGGCTCGGTGGTGTCTCATCTCATGGGACGAAAGACCGATCTCCCGCCTTTCGTGGTGCTTCCGCAGTTGATGGGGCGGGGGGGCGGCAACCTGCCCAACGGGCAGGCGGGGGGATTCCTGGGAAAGGCGCACGACCCATTCGCTCTCATGGCCGATCCGTCCGTGCCCAACTTCAAGGTTCCCGACCTGCTGCCCCCGGACCAGATGGCCGCGCTGCGACTGGAACGTCGGCGCACGATGCGGGAGGTGGTGGACCAGACGGTGAAGGCGTTCGAGGCGAGCGAGGATGCGCGTTTGCTCGATGACCACTTCCACGCTGCCTTCCGACTGATGACGAGCGAGAAGGCGCGCGGCGCCTTTGATCTGGCGCAGGAGCCGGAGTCGGTGCGCGACCGTTACGGCCGCCACCGATTTGGCCAGTGTTGCCTGCTGGCGCGCCGGTTGGTGGAGCACGGCGTGCGTTTCGTCACCATCAACACCTTCCTCACCGTCTTCGACGAGATCACTTGGGATATCCACGGGTCGAAGCCCTTCACCTCCATCGAGGGAATGAAGGACATCGTGTGCCCCATGTACGACCAGGCCTACAGCGCGTTGATCGAAGATCTGGACCAGCGCGGTCTGCTGCCCGACACCCTCGTGGCCAACCTCAGCGAGTTTGGTCGCACGCCCAAGGTGAATCCGGCCGGCGGCCGCGATCACTGGCCCCAGTGCTTTTCCGCCTACTTCGCGGGCGGCGGAGTGAAGGGAGGCCGCGTGGTTGGGGCCAGCGATCCCATCGGCGGTTTCCCCGCCGAACGCCCGGTCGGTCCCGGAGACATCGTGGCCACCGTGTTTCACAGCCTGGGACTCCATCACGGATCCCATCTCCCGGGACCCGGTGGACGCCCATTCCCCCTGACCGATCTCGGCACCGAGCCGATCCGGGAGTTGTTCGCATGAACACGTGGCCAAGAACCCAGCGCCTGATCTGGCTGCTCCTGGTGTGGATCGCCTGGCCGAATCGCAGCGGGGCCCGGGAACCGGTGCCGTCGTTCCGTCACGACATCGTGCCCCTCCTGTCCCAGGCCGGATGCAACAGCGGAGGTTGTCACGGTGCGCTGGCCGGGAAGGGGGGATTCCGCCTGTCTCTTTTCGGATATGACCCGGAGTCCGATCACTTCGCCATCACGCGCGATCTCCACGGGCGACGGGTGGATCCCTCGGATCCCGGGCGCAGCCTGGTTCTGACCAAGGCGACCACCGCCTTGAAACACCAGGGCGGAAAGCGCTTCGACGTGGATTCCGAGGAATACCGCCTCCTCGCCCGCTGGATCTCTGCCGGAAGTCCGGGCCCGCGTCCGGACGATCTGACCCTCACCGATCTCCGTGTCTCACCGCCGGCCTCGCTCGTGCGGGTCGGGGAGCGCGTGCCGCTGAACGTCACCGCGATCTATTCGGATGGCACTCAGCGCGATGTCACGCGCTGGACCAAATTCACTTCCACCGACGAAACCGTGGCCTCGGTCAGCCGGGAAGGCGTGGTGCAGGTGCTCGGCCCGGGCGTGGGCGCCATGACCGCTTGGTATTCCTCGAAGATCGGGATCGCGCGCATCACGGCTCCCCACGGCCACGCCGTCGACGAAGCGGTGTTCGCGCGCGCGCCCCGTTCCGGTTTCATCGATGACCTCGTCCTTGCTCAGTTGCAGCAACTGCGCCTGAAACCTTCGCCGCCCGCCGACGACGCGACCTTCGTGCGGCGTGCTTTCCTGGATACCATCGGCCGACTGCCATCCGTGGAGGAAGCGCAGGCCTTCGTGTCCGACCTGAGCCCCGGCAAGCATGAGCGTCTCGCCGACCACCTGCTCTCGCGCACCGAGTTCATCGACTACTGGGCCTACCGCTGGTCCGAGCTTCTGCTCGTGAGCGGCTCCAAGCTGCGTCCGGACGCCGTCAAAGCCTACTCCCAATGGATCCGCGATCGCGTCGCCTGGAACACTCCCTGGGACGTCTTGGTTCGTGAGTTGCTCACCTCCCGCGGCTCTTCGGTGGAGGAAGGGGCCAGCAATTTCTACGCGGTCCACCAGGACCCTGAATCCATGGCCGAGAATGTGAGCCAGGCGTTTCTCTCGCTCTCCATCAACTGCGCCAAGTGCCACAACCATCCCCTCGAGAAGTGGACCAACGACCAGTACTACTCCTTCGCCAACCTCTTCGCGCGCGTGCGCGCCAAGGGCTGGGGTGGTGATCCCCGCAATGGGGACGGTCGCCGGACCCTCTATGTCGAAGCCAGCGGCGATCTCATCCAGCCGCGCACCGGACGCGCGCAACCTCCGGCTCCCCTGGACGCCCCGGCGTTGGACGCAGCCGAGGCCGGGGATCGCCGCGAAGCGCTGGCCGCCTGGGTTACCGCGCCCAGCAATCCCTATTTCGCGCGCGCCATCGTCAACCGCGTGTGGGCCAACTTCATGGGGCCCGGACTCGTCGAACCCGTGGACGACTTGCGCGCCTCCAATCCTCCCAGCAACGGCGAGCTCCTGGACGCCCTCGCACGGCATCTGGTCGAGGAACGTTTCGATCTCCGGCGCCTGATGCGCACCATTCTGGTCTCGCAGACCTACCGTCGATCGACCGAGGTGCTCCCCGAGAACGCCGCCGACACGCGTCACTACTCCCGCCACTTCCCGCGCCGGCTCATGGCCGAAGTGCTGAGCGACGCCATCGCGGACCTCACCGGCGTTCCGGACACCTTCACCGAGATTGCCCTCAACGACGGGTCCTCCGAAAAGGCGCCGGACTACACCCAGGTCACACGGTCATTGCAGCTGCCCGATGCCGCGGTGCGCTCCTATTTTCTGAAGACCTTCGGACGCCACCCGCGCGAGATCACCTGCGAGTGCGAGCGCTCCAACCAACCCAGCCTGGTCCAGGTGCTGCACCTGTCGAATGGCGACACCCTGAACCAGAAGCTGGCCTCGAGAAGCGGGTATCTCACGCGCTTCCTGGCCACCGACCCCGCTCCGGCACGCATTCTCGAAGATACCTGGAAGCGCTGTCTGGGCCGGTCCCCGTCGCCCGCGGAGGCCAAACATTTCGAGCCGCTGATCACCTCCGCCACGGAACCGGCCGCGCGCCGCGAGGTGGTGGAGGACATGTACTGGTCGCTGCTCACCTCCCGGGAGTTCCTCTTCCAACACTAGCCCATGCGCTTCCTGACCCGCATCCCGTGGAACCGCCTCACCCTGGTGTTGGGCTCGTGGCTGGGCTGGGCCGCGCTGCCGGGTACGGCGGCCACCGTGGAGTACGAGCGCGAAATCGCCCCCATCCTGCGCGCGTACTGCGCCGGGTGTCATCACGATCGCGACCCCGAATCCGGCTTTTCGGTGGAGACGTATGCGCGACTCCGCGCCGGTGGTGACGACCATCCACAGCCGGTGCTTCCAGGGGATCCGGACCAATCCTTTCTGCTGCGATCCGTGGAAGGCCGGGAGCGCCCGCACATGCCCCCACGGGATGAGCCCCAGGTGCCGCCCCGCGAACGGGAACGCCTCCGCCGCTGGATCTCTGAAGGCGCAGTCGGACCGTCCCACGACGTCTCCATCCTGCGCACACTGGTCACCCCCTCGCTGCCACCTGCTGACTCGCCTTCGCCCACTCTGGCGGTGGCCGTGGATCCCTCCGGGACGCGGGTCGTCCGCGCCCGGGCTGGTCAGGTGGAGATGCGCGGCGCCGCCGCCGGCGCGCCGGTGCTCTGGACCACACCACTCCCAGGCAAGGGGCACGCTGTTCACTTCTCTGGCGATGGCGCGCGTGTGGTCGTGGCCACGGGGATTGTCGGGCTGTCGGGGGTGGCGCTGATTCTCGACGCCACTCAGGGACGCGTGCTCACCGAAGTCGGAGGGCATGCTGATGTGTTGTACGATGCCGAATTCAGTCCCGATGGCACCCTCCTGGCCACGGCGGGCTATGACCGGGTCATCCGGATCTGGCGCGTGGCCGACGGCGGCCTGGTGCGCTCCATCGACGTGCACAAGGGAGCCATCTTCGATCTGGCCTGGCACCCGGACGGCAAAGTCCTGGCCTCGGCCAGTGCCGACGAAACGGTGAAGTTGTGGCGCGTGAGTGACGGGCTGCGCCTGGACACGCTGAACCAACCCCAGGGCGAGATTTACACCGTGCGCTTCACCCTCGACGGCGACGCCATCGTGGCGGCGGGTGCGGACCGGCGTTTGCATCTGTGGCGGTTCGCGTCGCGGGAGGCTCCCGCGTTGAATCCTGTACTCCATTCCCGGTTCGCGCATGAGACTTCGATTCAAGCTCTGGAACTGAGTCCCGACGGACGTTGGTTGTACTCCTCGGCACGCGACCGCTCGCTGAAGGTCTGGAGTCTGCCGGATCTCACGCTGCGGGGTGCCCTGGAGCGGTCCTCGGATGTGGTCAGCGCCCTCCTCGCGCTGCCGGGCAGCGATCGACTCATCGTCGCGTGCCTGGACGGATCGGAGCGCGAGGTCTCCATGCCCGCCGCGTTCCCGGCCGCCACCGACCTGAGTCAAGTGGGTCACCTCCCCGGTACTGCGGCACCTTCTTCGACCTCAGGCGCATCTTCCGCCATGGCGACCGCGACCGCGACCGCGACGGCGGCAGCGGAGTTGGCGGAGTTGCGCGAGCAGGAACCCAACGGAACACCGCCGCAGGCGGTCGCCCTCCGCGTGCCAGCCCGCGTCACCGCGGCGGTGGCGCAGCCCGGTGATACCGACCTCTTCCGCATCGAAGCCCGTGCCGGGGTTCCGCTGTGGATGGAGGTTCACGCTGCGCGAGCCGGGGCGAAGCTCGATTCGCGTCTGGAAGTACTGCATCCGGATGGCCGGCCGGTGGAACAGGTCGTGTTGCAGGCCACGCGAGATTCATGGTTCACCTTTCGCGGCAAGGACTCGGATACGGCCGACGATTTCCGCGTGCACAACTGGGCGGAAATGGAGTTGGACGAGTACCTCTATGCCAACGGAGAGGTGGCCCAGCTCTGGCTTTACCCACGAGGACCCGACTCCGGGTTCAAAGTGTACCCAGGCGAGGGGCGCCGGCATGGCTTCTTTCATACCACGCCCCTGGTTCATGCCCTCGGTGCGCCCTGCTACATCGTGCGGCCCCTGCCGCCGGGAGCGGAGCCAGCTCCGAATGGACTCCCCGTCTTCCGGTTGATGTTCGCCAACGACGACGAGTCGACCCGCCGGTTCGGTGCGGACTCCGCTTTGCTCTTCACGCCTCCCGAGGACGGGGATTACCTCCTCCGCGTCTCCGACGTGAGGGGGTTCGGAGGAGCCACCAACTTTGGCTACTCCCTGACCGTGCGTCGGCCCCAGCCGAACTTCAAAGTGACCTTCACTGCGGGTCTCAAGGTCTCCCCCGGATCCGGTCGGGAACTGACCTTCAAGGCCGAACGCATCGAGGGATTCGATGGACCCATCCGCATCGACCTCGACGGGTTGCCGCCCGGATTCACTTCCTCGGCGCCTTTGGAGATCGAAGCCGGGCAAGC
>JADLFD010000784.1 GCA_020845805.1 Verrucomicrobiales bacterium
CCGGTGCCGAGGAGCTCGGCAAGAGCGTCACGGAGTGCGGGGCGGTCGGGCTCCGGGATATGCTGCCAGAAGGAGGGCCAGGGAAGATTCATGCGAGGCGTTCGATGCGCAGTCGCTCGACACGGCGTCCGGCGAGCAGATCGGTGGGGATGGCGTCGGGTTGCAGTCCGTGTTCCGCACGAGGGGAATCGATGCGCCAGCGGAGGACGCGATGCCCCGAGGAGTGGGTGGCGCGATCGAAGGCGAGGAGGGCAAGGAGATCCAGGAGGTCATCCTCGGTGGCGAGGCGGAGATCGGCGGTGGAAACGCCGACGCCGCGATCGGGGAGGAGTCGCTCGAGCAGACGACCGGCGCGTTGCGGAGTGATCGCGTAAAGATTGCGACGGCGGATGAGGTCCTGGGCGTCGTCGGGATTGCCGGCGGGGCCGGGTGGGTCGAGTCGCAGACTGACGGAGGCGCGGGCGCGGCGTGGGGTCGACAGGGAATCGGAGCCGAAGCGGAGGGCGACCTCGGCGGAGAGCAGAGGCAGGCCGGGGTCGTTGGCGAGATCGGCGAAGGACTGGCCGGCGTGGTGCTGATCCACCGCGTGGAGGAAGTCCTTCACCTGTTCGGCGCGGCGCCCGCGCATCTCGGTCTGGTAACGATAGCGCTGGGCGGAGAGCCGGCTGAAATCGGCCATGCGCCCGTCGATGATGCGTTGTCGGGCGGGGATGGAGGCCAGGCCGCGATCAAGGGCGCCGAGCATGGCCTCGGCTTCGAGGTAGGCTTCGGTGGGGGGCAGCTCCCGGTGCGCGGCGAGGCCTTCCGCCAGGCGTTCCTTGGCGAACGGATTGGCCAGGGTGTCCTGAACCACGGCGCGCGCGCGCAGCAGGCGCGGCATGAGGCCGCCTTGCTGGAGGGCGTCGTAGCAGACCATATGCTCGCCGGAATGGAACTCGATGAGGAACCGGCGGAGCGTCTCGGCCGGGGAATCGCTCGTGCGCTGTTCCTGTTCGTGACGCAGGATCAGCGTTTCGACCGCGTGCATCTGGTCGGTGGCACGTTCCACGCGATCGAGGAGTTCCTTGACCGTCTGACGGAATTCCTCGGGCGAGAGTCGCGCGGGGTCCAGTGCGCCGTCGTCGGCCAAGGTCAGGCAGATGGAACGAAGCGTGGCGGCGAAGTCGCGCAGGTCGGCGGGGTTGTTGGCTGCCATCTCGCGCAACGTGCGGAGCAGGAGTCGCAGTTGGGGGGTGATGAGGATCCAGCGTTCGTCGAGACTGACGCGCCGTTCCTGGAGCCATCCGGCCTCGATGAGCTTGTTGAAGAACTGGCTGGCGCGTTGTCGGAGATCGGAGAACCCGGCGCCTTCATCATCCTCGAGGGTGGCCTGGGGATGCTCGGCGAGCACATCCCGGATCAGGAGTTGCGTGTCCTCGTGAGAAACCTGGCCGCCTTCATCCGCACTCTGCGCGAGCCGATCCGCGCAGTCGATGTACACCGGAGCCGACGGGCGTGCGAGCGGCCGAAAGAACCCCTGCGGCACAGCGCAGCCGAGGCGCGCGCTGAGCGCGGTAGGACGATCGGAGAGCGGGTCGGACACCGGCTCAAGGAGAGCAGGGGCAGGTGAGCGGGCGCAACTTCGTAGGTGAACTCACGCGCCCGGCGCGGGTCGTTGCTCAACGCAGGGGCGAGGTCGCGGGGCGGAGGGCGCCGCGGTTTCGGCGGAACGCACATCCTGCTCCCCACCCCGGTTAGGGGTCGGGTAGAGTCAGGTCACAACTATGCGTGCCTCGTGCATCACGGTGGGGTTGGGGGTTCTGATGGCGGCAGCGGGAGTGGGACCAGGAATGGAGATGGGAGTGAAGGCGGCCGCGCCCGTGGGGCCGAGTCTCACGGTTGCCCGCGCGGGATCCGGGGTGCGGTTGGTTTGGGACGTCCAGGCCGGCCATCGCTATCGGGTCGAGCACGCTCCCGGGGTGACAGGCGCCTGGCAACTGGCGGCCGAGTTGACAGTGGCTGTGGGGAACGCGGAGGGCAGTTGGACGGATACCAATTCGTGGGCGGGTGTTCCGGTCAGGTTGTATCGCGTGGCGGATCTCGGGCCCGCGGAGTCGGGTGGCCTGACCTTCGACAGCGCGGCGCGCGCGTCGGACCTGGTGCCGGTGGAGTTGAGCGACCTCTACACGCGCAGCGCGCAGAACGCGTATGATGCCATCCAGGTGGCGACCTCGTACGCACCGGCGGGAAGTCCGCCGGTCACTCATGGCACGTTGCGGCTGACGGGCGATCCCTCGAATCCGGTGAGCTACGACGCCCTTCCGGGGGATCATCTGGTGCTCGTACCGTTGCAGGGGGCGACGGTGGAGGTGTACGTGCAGGAGTTGGACTTGGCGCGCGGGATTGCCCAGTGGCGACAGGTGAGCGCGGGGAGCGAGCTCGTCTTCCGCACCGCGCCGGGCGCGCAGGCGACGGCGGTGACGGTGAAGGGTCGGTATGCCAGCGCGAACTTTCCGGAGGTGGTGTTTGACGTGGACCTGGGGGCCTCGATCACGGGGTTCAACGAGGTGGACTCGAGCGGGACGCATACCCTGAACGATATGACGGTGACCGGCAGCGTGGCTGCGACGGGCTACCGACAGACCGTGCAGACTCGGAATCGATTCGAGTTCATCTCGGTGCGTGGTGCGACCGGTCGATTGCAGAGCGCCTCGACCAGCGAGAGCTGGAACAACAACACCGTGGTGTTCGCGGGGGACACCTATCGTTGGAACAATGTGAAGCGCCAGCGGTCGTTTCGGGATGGCAAGGAGTCGGACATCGACACGTATTGGAACGCGGTGGGGACGGTGAGCCGAAACGGGCAACCGTATGGGGAGTATCGGAAGAAGCTGACCCCGATCGGGACGTCGGTGATCGATCTGCGTTTCCAGGTGGTGCTGCCCGATCGTGTGTTGGACGTCGAGCAATGGACGGTGCAAGTGCCAGGGAGCCGGCCGTAGCCGGGCCCACGGAGTGCGCGGAAGCGGGGGAGTGAGCGCCGTCTGCACGACGGCGGCTACGGAGCAGACGAAGGAGTAGTCGCGGAGGTGAGTCCGCGCTGACTTGAGTTGGCGAATGGGGTTGCTGAGGCGGTCGAGCGAGCGCCGTCTGCACGACGGCGGCTACGGAGCGAACGAAGGAGTAGCCGCGGACGTGAAGTCCGCGCTGGATGGCGTTGGCGAATGGGGCTGCTGAGGCGGTCGAGCGAGCGCCGTCTGCACGACGGTGGCTACGGAGCAGACGAAGGAGTAGTCGCGGAGGTGAGTCCGCGCTGACTTGAGTTGGCGAATGGGGTTGCTGAGGCGGTCGAGCGAGCGCCGTCTGCACGACGGCGGCTACGGAGC
>JADLFD010000785.1 GCA_020845805.1 Verrucomicrobiales bacterium
CGCTCCGCGCGATCCCAAAGAGGTGACTCCGTCACCGCACCTCTTGGTCGCCTGCGGCGACGTCCGCTCGACACCCCGAAGCTCGCATTGGCATTCGTACGGGGATCGTGCAGATTCGACCCGTCTTTGATTATGAAACGCGCTCTTCCCTGGATCGTTGCCGCCCTGGCCGTCCTTGCCTTCGCCGGCAAGTTGTATCAGCGCCCGGAGAAATCATTCCAGGTACGCGAATTCGGCCGTCTCCCGGTCCTGCTCAGCGGGCGCGTACAACCGCTTGATTCCGTGGCGCGCAACAGCCTGCTTCAGCTCCGCACCAAGCAGACCGTGCGAGTCATCGACCGACAGTCGGGCGAAGTGACCCGCACGCTGTCGGCTACGGAATGGCTCCAGGAGGCGCTCTTCCAACCTGAAGTGGCGGACACCCGTCTCATCTTCCGCGTCGATCACCCCGAGGTGGTGGCCATGCTCAAGGTGAACCGCGAGCCGTCCTACATGACGCACCTCGGCGCACGTCACGAAAGCCAGTACTACTCCTTCGCCGAGATCCTGCCCGCCAAACCCGACGTCGAGCACCAGGCCGGATTAATCAGCGAGTCCGGAAAGAAGCCGGAACAGCAGACCCCTTTCGAGAAGGCCGTGATGGGCCTCGCCAACCGGCTCATGCTCTACCAGCGCATCAAGAGCAGCCTTAAACCCGAGACGGTGCAGGACATGGGCGCGTTCCTCGCCTCCCTCGAGAAGGCCATGGGCCCGGGCCGCGCCGCGGCCGAGGCTCAACGCGAGGGCAAGGCCTTCGACCAGGCGGCGCTCGACGCCCTCATCGCCCCCCTCACCCTCATCGAGCGCGTCTCACGCGTCGCTTACCCGCTCATGATCCCCATCGCGAGCCCGGGTCACGATCGCGAAGACTGGGCCAACGCCGGCCACGCGCTCATGGACTCCGTCCGCCAGGGCACTATCCCCGAGCCCATCCGCTTTTACGCGTCGATGAATGATGCCTACCGCAAAGGCGACGCCGCCACCTTCAACCAAGCCGTCGCGACCTACTCCCAATGGCTCGGCAACCACCAGTACGCCCAGGAGCTCGCCAAGGGTCGCCACGAACATCTCTTCAACCATCTCCAACTGTTCTACCACGCCATGGTGCTCTACGTGGGCGCCCTGCTCTGCGCATTCATCTCCTGGTTCAACCGGAACGAATTCCTGCGCCGGACCGGGGTCACCCTCTCCGTGGTTGCCATTCTGATCCACACCGCCGGGCTCGTTTATCGCATGGTCCTGGAAGGCCGTCCGCCGGTGACCAACCTCTATTCCTCCGCCATTTTCATCGGCTGGGGCACCGTGCTGCTCGGCCTCGCGCTCGAACGGTTTTATCGGGATGGCATCGGTACGGTGGTCGGTGCGGTCACCGGATTCACCACATTGGTGGTGGCGCACAACCTCGCCACCAGCGGCGACACCATGGCCCTGCTTCAGGCCGTGCTGGACACCAACTTCTGGCTCGCGACGCACGTGGTGGTGGTGACGCTCGGGTACTCCGCCAGCTTCGTGGCGGGCTTCCTGGCGGTGCTCTACGTGCTGCGCGGCTTCTTCACCTCCTCCCTCACCAAGGCCGCCGCCACCGCGCTCGCGCGCATGGTCTACGGCGTCATCTGCTTCGCCATGCTGTTCAGCTTTGTGGGGACCGTCCTGGGCGGCATCTGGGCCGACCAATCCTGGGGCCGGTTCTGGGGCTGGGACCCGAAAGAGAATGGCGCGCTGCTGATCGTGATCTGGAACGCGGTCTACCTGCACGCGCGCTGGGGCAAGCTGCTCTCCGAGAAGGCCCTCATGGCCGTCGCGATCTTCGGCAACATCGTCACCGCGTTCTCCTGGTTCGGCGTCAACATGCTGGGCATCGGCCTCCACAGCTACGGATTCATGGACGCCGCCTTCAAGTGGCTCATGGTCTTCGACGTCACGCAGGTGATCCTCATCGCCCTCGCCCTGCTCCCGCTCCGTTACTGGCGCAGCTTCCGCCACGCCGGCCCGGACGGAGCGACCCCGGAGCGGCACGCCACCAAGTCGCCCAAGCCGCCCCAGCCGATGGTCGGCAAACCGCGCACCGCCTGACCTGGGCGCGGCGGCGTTTGCCGCCCTGCGTCACTGCCTCAATCGGTAGTAACGCGCGCCCGAAGTCGCCGGGGTTTGCACCAGCTTGAATCGCCCACCCTCGGTGACCGGCGTGCCGGACACCGTTTCCCAGACGGTTTGCGCGCCCGCCAACACGGCGCAGGACTCCACCGTCCACTGGCCGGCCCCCGTCGGCCAGCTCAGCACCAGGCCCGCGGCGCTGCGTTCCGCCGTCAGCCGCACCTCGATCCCGCGCACCACGAACGGACTCGTGCTCACCGCGATGCCATCCAGCGTGGTGACCGCGACCGCGGCCGTCACCGCCTCCGCCGGCACCGTGGCCTCCACCTGCGTGGCCGAGACCACGGTATAGCTCGCGGACACCGTGCCGAACTCCACCTTCGACGCGGTACGCAACCCGGTCCCGGTCAGGGTGACCTTCGTCCCCGCCACCCCCTGGGTGGGCGACATGGACACCAGCGTCGGCCGCGCCCCATCCACAAAGAAGCTGCCCGTGGTCTGCACATCGCCGGCGGCGGTGCGCACAAAGAACGGACCGCTGAACGCGCCCAATGGCACGATCACGCGCAGTTGGGTCGAGTTCACCACGGTGGCCGAAGCCCCCATGTCCCCGATCCGGACCTGGCTCACGTTCGTCAGGCCGGACCCGGTCAGGGTCACGGCCGTGCCGGCCGGACCTGATCCCGGTTGAAAGCTGTCGATCACGGGTTTCACCGTGAAGTTGGCGCCGCTCGAGTTGGTCCCCCCCGGATTCTCCACAGTGATCCGGCCCGTGGTCGCCAGGGCCGGCACGGTGGTCTGCAACCGCGTGTTGGACACCTCGTTGAAGGCGGCCTCTACGCCGTTGAACAGAACGCGTGTGGAACCCGAGAGATTCGCTCCCTCCACGGTGATCACATCGCCGCGCACCCCCGTGCCCGGGCTCACCGAGTTCACTCGCGCCGGAAGCCGGAACACGTCCTCCGTCACAAACGTGCCGTTGGCGGTCTTCACCGTGATCGGGCCGGTGGAGGCGTTGTTCGGGACGCTGGTGGTGATGCGTTGCGCGGTGGACGAACCCACGGCGGCCTTCACCCCACCGAACAGCACCTCGGTCAGGCCATGGAACCCGCTGCCGCGGATCTCCACCGCGGCTCCCACGGCTCCACCCAGCGGACTGAACGACAACACGCGTGGAAGGACGACCAGGTTGCTCGCTGAAGTGGTCACCCCGGCTGGTGTGGTCACCTGGATGCGACCGTCGATGGCATTGGTGGGGATCGCGACAAACAGATTCGTCACCGTCGCGCGCCGAAACGCCGCGGTCACCCCACCGACCTCCACCCGCAGGGCATCGAAGAGGTTCCGCCCCCGCACTTCGATCTCATCCCCGGCACGGCCACTGGCCGGCAGGAACCCGCTGATCCCGGCGGCCACTTGGAAGGAACCCAAGGTGGTGAAGGACCCGGCCTCGTTGGCCACGGTGATCGGCCCTGTCACCGCATTCGTCGGCACCACCGCCATCAGTTGGTTGATGCCCGCGATTTGGAATTTTGCCGATTGTCCCTGAAACCAGACCTGCGTCACCGACCCGCGCGCCGTGCCGGAGGTGGTGGCGAAGTTCACCCCGGAAATCCTGACCAGGGCCCCCACGTCGCCCGTCACCGGATCAAATTCGGTCACGCGCGGCGCAGCGATGAAGACCTGCAGACTGGAAGCCGATCCCGACGCCGTGGTGAAGACCGAGAGTGGTCCCGAGAATGCATTCGCCGGGACCCGCGCGCGCACCGAAGTTGCCGTCCGTGCCACGATCTCTCCCGGTGCCTCCGTCGCTCCGAAGTACACGAAGGTCGTGGTGCCCAACCCAGTCCCGGTCAGCGTCACCTCGGTACCGGCACCGCCCTTATCCGGAGCAAATCCGGAGATGGATGCAGCCCACCCCTGGATTCCCACCAACCCCAGGATCCCCGCCAATACCAAGCCCCGGAACGATGTTTGTCTTACAACCATAAGCCGCGGACCATGCCACCGGACGTCCTTCTGCGCCAGTCCCCGAAATGGGGAACCAAGGGATCGC
>JADLFD010000786.1 GCA_020845805.1 Verrucomicrobiales bacterium
CGCCGCCGCGACCGGGTCGACGTTTCTCAATCTGCTGCTGACCCCTTTTGCCATGATCGCGTTCGTCGCGGTGTTCCTGTTGGGACACGTGATCAACGTGCTCATCCTCGTGAGTCCGTTCACGACTGTGGACCTCGGGCTCAAGAGCCTGCGCGCTGCCTTGCTGGCCACCGTGGTGGGCACTTCGTTCGTGAATCCGACCTTCGGCGCCTTGTGGTCGCTGCTGATCATCCTGGTGGGACTGGTGCTCTTCGGCTGGTCGTTCCGCATCAGCGTGCTCGGCGCCGTGTTTCTCTGGGACGTCTTCTCGCGGCGCCGGCGTTGGTTTGCGCCGAAGCCGGAGGGCAACTGGATCTTTCTCGCGCGCAGCGTGGACGGCGCGCCGGTGCGGACCCTGGGGCGGTTGGTGCGGAGCGAGACGGGAGAGTTGCGATTCCAGTATCGGCCGCTGTTGTTGGGCCGGCGCGGCGAAGTGACGCTGCCGCGCGGAGAGTACTGCGTCGGGCGCGGATTCATTTACGCAGATTTGCTGAGGCGTGAAGGTGAGGAGACCTCGCGGTACGGGATTCTGCCGCCCCGCTACAAGGGGCATGAGGAGACGTTCACCGGCATCTATCAGCTCGCACCGCCCCAGGACGTCGGCTTGCGCGCGATCTGGGCGGGGATCAAGGAGCTTTTCGGGTTTGGGCGACCCGCGTCGTCCCGGGTTTCGGTTTCCTGAGGATCCCGTCGCGGGCTTCCCCGCTTGCCATCCCACCTGCACCCCTGGCACTCCTCCGCCTTGGCTCCCGTGCGCGAGACTGATCCCCGACGCAGCCCGCGGCGGTGGCGTGCGCTGGGGTGGGTGGTCGGACTGCTCGTCTGCGTGGTGGGTGGGTGGGTGTTTATTGGGGGGCAGGGAGACGGACCGCGTTACGAGGGTCGTACCGCCAACGAATGGTGGGCCCAGTTGCTTCGCGCTTCGCCGCGGCGCTATGACGACGGTTCCGAGACCGCGTACTTGGAGGCGCGCGTGGCGCTGCTTTCGCTGGGCACGCCCGCGGTGAAGCCGGCGGTTCTAACCGCACTGAGCGACCTTGGGGATCGCCCGGTGCAACGTCTGTTGCGTCCCTTTCTGCGATTTGCCGGCGCGCAGGTCACCGAACCCGGGCAGCCGGCGAGGGAGGCGCGGGAATTGCTGGCCGACTTGGCTCCGGACGCCGCGTTGGTGCTGCCGTGGGTGGAACCGAGCCTCCGCCGCGGCGGGGAAGAATCCGCGGTAGGTTTGGGGCTCCTGCTCGGTTGCCGCGACGACGGCCGCGTGGCGGCGGAATGGGAGCGTCGCCGTCAGGCGGGCGGGGGCGGGTGGTCGGTCGATCAATGCGCGGAAGCGCAGTTCTACTTGCGTCCCGTGCCCGACAGCGTGGTGCCCCTCGCGGTGGCGCGCCTGAAGGGGGAGAACCAGGCGGGATTCCTGTGGAACGTGCTTCTGGCCCTGGCGTCGATGAAGGAGCGGGCCGCTGCGGCGGTGCCGGCGCTGGAGCAGGTGGCGGATCTCACCGGGGCGGTGCCCGATCTGGGGAATCCGTCGCGGGTATTGGCGGTGGTGACCCTGCTGGAAATTGAACCCGGTCACGTTGCCGCGGGCGCCTGGCTGCGATCCCGCGCCTACTTTCCTGCCTTCAGCGCTTGGAATCACGTGACGAATCAATGGGCCGGGCAGTTGCTGGCAGCGGCGACGGAGGTGGGGAAGGTGCGGTGCCCGGTGACGCTCGAGATCCTGGAGAGCCTGGCGCGTGACGAGGTCGAGGCTTGGGAAACGCGCGGACTGGCATCCCAGGCCTCGGGAGTGCTCGAACGGCTGGCTCCCGAACGCGCCGCGCGGCTCTACCGCGGGCAGATGAGTGAAGGGCACAAGGACAACGTGCGCCTGGTCGCGGCGGCCGGGGTGTTGCGAGCCGACCCTCTGGACACGGAAGCGGTGCGCGTGTTGGCGGCGAAGGTGCAGGACGACCATGCCTTGGCGCGCATGGCGCTGGTGGGATTGCAGGACGCCGGGCCGGGGAACCTTGAGGCGCAGCGGGTGTTGGAGGCGACCGTCGAGCGATCCGACCGTCTGCGGAACAAGGCGCGCGTCGCGTTGCTGTACCTCCAGCAGTCGCGGTTGCGCGACGCGCGGCGCGCGGCGCTGGCCTCCGAGAACCACTAGGGCGTCACGCCGGCCCACCACCCACGCCAGGTCGGTGGATCACGCGCTCCTCAGGCCGGGCGCATTTCAGTCGGGACAACCTCGCCGGATTCGGGGAAAACCGCGCGTAACCGCCCTGTCATGCAAGCCATCCACGTTGGATTCCTTCTTGGGATCGTCGCCACGATCCTTCCTCTGTCCCGAGTGCAGGCCGGGGAGTCCCTGCCACGTGCGACCCCGGAATCCCAGGGGGTCTCGTCGGCCGCGCTCCTGCGGTTCCTCGATACCGTCGATCACGGCGTCGAGGGCATGCACAGCTTCATGCTACTGCGGCATGGAAAGGTGATCGCCGAATCCTGGTGGGCTCCTTATGACGCCGCCAGCCGGCATGAGTTGTACTCGCTGAGCAAGAGCTTCACCTCCGCGGCCGTGGGGTTCGCCGTCGCCGAAGGCCGAGTGTCCGTGGATGATGAGGTGCTCAAGATCTTCCCCGAGGATGTGCCCGCCGAACCTTCGGCCAACCTCAAGGCCATGCGCGTGCGCGATCTCCTGACCATGTCGACCGGGCATCAGGACGAGACCTCCTCCGCCCCGGGTGCCGTGTCGGCGAAGTCGTTCCTCGCGCATCCTGTTCCGCACAAGCCGGGCTCCCATTTCCGATACAACACCCCGGCGACGTTCATGCTCTCCGCGATCGTGCAGAAGCAGGCGGGCCAGACCGTGTTCGACTACCTTGGGCCGCGATTGTTTGAGCCCCTTGGCATCGAGGGTGCGCGTTGGGACACCAACTTTCAGGGCATCTCGCTCGGAGGCTACGGCCTGCGGGTGCGCACCGAAGACATCGCCAAGTTTGGCCTGCTCCACCTGCAGAAAGGCCGGTGGCATGGGAAACAACTCCTTCCTGAATCCTGGGTGGAGGCCGCGACCGGGCGGCAGATGTCGAACGGCAGCAACCCGGCCAGCGACTGGGACCAGGGTTATGGCTATCAGTTCTGGCGGTGTCGCAAGGGCGCGTATCGCGGCGACGGCGCCTTCGGACAGTATTGCATCGTGCTGCCGGCGCAGGACGCGGTGGTGGCCATCAC
>JADLFD010000787.1 GCA_020845805.1 Verrucomicrobiales bacterium
CTCCCAGTCCCAGCAGGACCACACCCGCCACCACAGCGGCCGCGAAACGACGACTCCGGGGGCTCATGAGCATCCCCTCATGGTTCTTCCTCAACGCGCCGGCCGGTACTCCGCCTTGGCCTCCGGCAACCAACTCTGCAACTGACGCACACGCGTCTCATCCAGCGGATGCGTGCGTAAAAACCACGGGGTATTCCCGCCAGCCTTCCGGTTGTACTCCGCAAACCGTTGCCAGAATCCGACCGCCTCCTCCGGGTTGTACCCAGCTCGCGCCATGTACTTCAGCCCGATCCGGTCCGCCTCGGATTCGTTGGCTCGGCTGTGGGGCAACGCCACCCCCACCTGCGAACCCACGCCATAGACCTGACCCAGGACGGGTCCCCAATCCGCATACTTCGACCCCGAAACCACCGCCCCACCCAATTGCCCACCCAACTGCAGTGCCATCTGGGTGCTCATCCGGTTTCCCCCATGGCGCGCCACCGCGTGTGCCACCTCGTGTCCCAGCACCGTCGCCAACCCGGCTTCATCGCGGGTGATCGGCAGGATGCCGGTGTAAACCCCTACCTTGCCTCCCGGCAGACAAAACGCGTTGGCATCCGGACTCTCAAACACCACGAACTCCCATTGCGCATTCGGCAGTTCCGCCACCGCCGCGATCCGCTTGCCCACCTTCTCCACCAGCGCGCGCGCCGCGGCGTTCTTCGAGATCGGCACTTCCTTCTTCATCTTGTCGAACTCGGAGAAGCCCAATTGCATCTCCTCGCCCTCGCTCATGAAATTGAAGGACTTTCGCCCGGTCTCCGGCACGGTGTAGCAACCGGCCACCACCAGGACCCCGGCCACGGCCAGGCCACCCCAACGAATCGGATTCATGCGTGCGTACTTCATGGTCAGCTTGATCTTGGCGCGCAACGTAGCCCGTCGACCGCCCCCTGTGGAGGCGTGAGTTGCAGGGATGGCGGGGACCCAGTCACCGCACTGCGGGGGCGGCAGCAAACGGCCACGCCCGCTGGCGTCCCGCCCAGATCAGGTACGCCACCACGCCCCCCAGCAACGTCGCGGCTCCGTAAGCCAGGATCTCTTTCCCCGTGGTCGCCAGGAGGAAGATCCAGCCCGCCATGGCCAGGAAACAGGGCAATGGGTACAGCCACATTTTGTACGGCCGCGCCAGCTCGGGACGATGCCGCCGCAACAGAACCAACGCCCCCACTTGGCCCATGAACTGCACTACGATCCGTGTGGTCAACAACGCGTCGATCACGGTCCCCAACGGCAACAGACACGCCACGATGCTGATCCCCCCCACCACCAGCATCGATCGGTGCGGGAATGCCTTTTTGGGATGCAACACGCCAAACACACGGAAGAAGGCCCCGTCCAGCGCCGCCGCATAGGGAATGCGGGAATAGCCCAGCAACAAAGCGAACACGGACCCGAATGCCGTCCAACAGATCAACGCCGTGAAGATCGAGGCCACCTTGGACCCGTACAACCGCTCCATGAACACCGAGACGATAAACTTCGATTCCGGATGCTGATCCGCCGGGACGAACTCCGACCAGTGCACCACCCCGATGATCGACAGATTGATCAGCAGGTAGATCAGCGCGACGCCCAACAGACTGAACAACACCGATCGCGGAATCGTGCGCCCCGGCTCCCGCACCTCGTCCCCGATGTAGCAGACGTCATAGTATCCCAGGTAATCGTAAATCCCCACCCGCGCCGCGGCGCCCAGCCCCAGAAAGAACCCCACCGAGAAATCAAAGGCCTTGGGCGGAAAGTGAAACGCGCGCGCGCTGTCGAAGTGCAAAACCCCCGAGAGAATCACAATCGCCACGGTCAAGAGCGTCCCCACCCAGAGCGTGACCGTGATCCAGCCGATCGACTGGATCCGGCGGTACAACAGCGCGATGGCGCCAATCCCCGCCACCACGCAAATGCCCCATTCCTGGGCCTTCGACAGCCCGGGCCAGACGTACCCCAGGTACTGCGCCATGCCGATGTACCCGGAAGCGATCTCCAGCGGACCGCTTAGAATGAACTGCCAGATGAAGAGAAAGGCCATCAGCCGTCCCCAGGTGTGCCGACCAAAACCCTCCCGCAGATAGACGTAACTGCCTCCCGACCCGGGCATCGCCGCACCCAACTCGCTCCAGATCAAGCCGTCCGGCACCGTGATCAGCAGGGCCAGGAACCAACCCAGCAGCGCCTGCGGCCCGTTCATCGCCGACATCAGCAGCGGAATGGTGATGAACGGCCCCATCCCGATCATGTTGGTCATGTTCAGGGCCGTGGCCTGAAGCATGCCGAACCGACGCTGCAGATGGGGATGCTCCGGAGGCGCCGCGGCGGAGGGTGGGTTCACGAGCCGCGAGTCAACGGAACCTCCCCCGTCACTGTCAACGCCGCCCCGATCCCCTCGGTCGCCCTCCCCTCTACGCCCCAAACCCAGGCTTACGATCCGCCAGCATGATGGCGTTGGTCGGTGCCGGACAGACGTCGCGGCAAAGCCCGCACCCAGTGCAGATCTCCAGAATGATGCGCGGCACGCCTTCGTTCAGCTCCAGAGCCTGCGGGACGGGACATTTTTCGTAGCAGACGGTGCAGCATTCCTCCTGGTACGCGAGACAATGCCGCCCCTGGATCACCGCCACTTTATCCGTCCGCTCAAACGGAGATCGCGCCAGGTGCTGCTTCGCCTTCTCCCCGCCCGCCTTCAGCGGTCGGAGAAAGGATCCGAGCAAACCTCGTCTCGACAGACTCATGCCCGGCCATTCAACGCCGCCGCGCGCGGCATGCCAGCAGGAAAACCGGTCGACAGCCGCCCTGTTTTGCGACACTTATCCTCGCGATTCGCATGAACCTACGGCGCCTCATTCCCACGACCCTGCTCGCGGCCCTCCTCGCCCTGCCGCGGCTGGCCCAGGCCGCCGACCGGCCCATCGACTTCAACCGCGACATCCGGCCCCTGCTTTCCGACCGGTGCTTCGCCTGCCACGGCCCCGATGACCACGAGCGCAAGGCGCGCCTGCGCCTCGACCACCGCGATCACGCCCTCGCTCCCGCCAAGTCCGGCGCCGCCGCCATCGTCCCCGGGCGCCCCCAGGAGAGCGAACTCGTCAAACGCCTCCTGACCTCGGACGCCGACGACCACATGCCCCCAGCGTCCACCGGCAAGAAACTGTCCCCCGAACAGATCGCGCTGCTCCAGCGCTGGATCGCCGAGGGCGCAGAATACCGTGCGCACTGGTCCTTCGTCCCTCCCCAGCGCCCTGCCCTCCCGGCCCCGGCCGCACATCCCATCGACGGTTTTGTCGAAGCCCGCCTCGCCGCCGAAGGCCTCACCCCCGCCCCCCAGGCCGATCGCACCTCGCTCATCCGCCGCGCCACCCTCGACGTCACCGGGCTCCCCCCCACTCCGGAAGAGGTCGACGCCTTCCTCGCCGACACCGCGCCCAAGGCCTACGAAAAACTCGTCGATCGACTCCTCGACTCGCCGCGCTACGGCGAACGCATGGCGGTCGAATGGCTCGATGCCGCCCGTTACGCCGACACCCACGGTTATCACCTCGATTCCGGTCGTGACATGACCGCCTGGCGGGATTGGGTCATTCGCGCCTTCAACGAGAATAAACCCTTCGACGCCTTCACGGTGGAGCAACTGGC
>JADLFD010000788.1 GCA_020845805.1 Verrucomicrobiales bacterium
CCCAGCTCCGCAAATACGAGGATCAACGCCTGGAGGAGCAGAAGTCCCTCAACAGCCGCGGCATCCTCGGCGTGCAACGCGAGTCCGACCGGCTGTTCAGCGCCTTTCCCGGCCCGGCCTGGTACCGGCGCAACGTGACCATCCCCGCGGAGTGGTCCGGAAAGATTCCGTGGCTGCGATTTGCTGGCGTGCACCGCGAAGCCGAGGTCTGGATCGCCGGCCGGTCGGCCGCCACCCCTCACTCGTACCTCACTCCCTTCCAGGTCGATCTCTCCCCCTTCGCCAAACCGGGTGAAACCGTCTCCGTGGTCGTGCGCGTGGACGCACGGCGAAACCGCGACCGCGATCCACTCATGGGTTGCCTGGATACTCTCGACTTCCTCTACGTAACCTGGGGCGGCATTCACCGGCCCGTCACCCTGGAAGCCACGGAACGCACGCGCCTCGCCGAAACCTTCGTCATCCCGCAACTCGCTTCCTCCTCCGCCGAAATCCGGGTGACGCTCGAGGGACCCACCACCGGCAAACTCCGACTGCGCGCCACCGTGCGCGATGCCGATCACCAAACGGTGGCCGCCCTCGACGAACCCCTTCCCGCCGGCCGATCCGACCTGACCCTCCCGGCGCGCTTTGCACAGCCCAGACTCTGGTCGCCCCGGTCCCCACACCTCTACACCGCACACCTCCAACTCCTCGACGGCGACCGCGAACTCGACACGCGCACCGTGCGATTTGGCATGCGCGAGCTGAAGACGGAAGGCGGCCGGTTTCTCCTCAACGGAAGACCGATCTTCCTGCGCGGCTACGGAGATGACTGCATCTTCCCCAACACCATCTGCCCGCCCACCGACAAAGAAGAGTTCCGACGCCGGCTCTCCATCGCGCGCGACTATGGGTTCAACTATGTGCGCCATCATAGCTGGACTCCACCGGAGGAATACTTCGAGGCGGCCGATGAACTCGGCATGATGCTGCAACCCGAATTCCCCTTCGCCTACCAGTGGGACCTGCCCACCGCGCCCGAGGCCCGTCGGGCCGCACTCGACCAGTGGGCGGCCATGATCCGGCAGCACCGAAACCACCCCTCGATCGTGGCCTGGTGCATGGGCAACGAACAGTACGACTCGTTCGATCTCGCGCCCGAGATGTACGCGACCGCCAAACGCCTGGACCCCACCCGACTGGTCATCGACTCCGACGGATGCGGATTCAAACACCAGGGCCGTTCCACCCTCGACTTCCTCGTCGTCCAGTTCAACGAAGGCAGCTCCATCGGATTTCAGGACGGAAAGTACGCCTTCCCCTCCGAACCCACCAAACCGGTGATCGCCCACGAGATGGGGTACTTCGTCACCCTGCCCGACTTGCGCCAACTGGACCTGTTCCAAAACGGGATCCGACCCTACTGGCTGCTCCAAACGCGGGATCTCGCCGCGCGCAACGGCCAGGTGGCTGACTATCCGGACTGGCTGGCCGCCTCCTATCGCCTCCAGGCCGCCTCGCTGAAATGCAACCAGGAAGCCGCCCGACGATCGCGGTTGAGCGGCACCTCGGTCTGGCTCTTTCAGGACTACCCCAACTGCGCAGAAGGTGTCGTGGATATGTTCCATCGGCCCAAGGGCGTCTCCGCGGAGGAGTTCCGGAGATTCAATTCCCCCACCGTCCTGCTCCTCGACACGCCGCGTCGCAGTTGGAAAAGCGGCGAGACCGCCCCCGTGACGTTCCTCGTCTCGCGGTTCGAGGAGGAGCCCACCGACCACGCCACGCTGCGTTGGACCCTGCGCCGCGGAACCGAAACCGTGGCCGAGGGAAGTCGAAAAGACCTGCGTGTCGAGGATCAGGGAGTCCAGGAACTGCTCTCCACGACCCTCGAACTGCCCCGACGCGACCAGGCCGAACGCCTCACGCTGACCGCGGAACTCGAGGACGCCCACGGCAGAACGCTCAACGCCTGGGATCTGTGGCTGTTCCCCACCAATCTCCTCGCCTCACCCCTCCCGAAGATCTCCGCGCACGAGTTCCCCGAGTTGGCACAACTCTACCCCGGGTCCGCCGTCCTCGGATCCAACACGGTCCCCACCGACACCGCACTGCTGGTGACCACGCGCTGGAACGACGACATCCTCGACTACCTGAACTCGGGTGGTCGCGTCCTGCTGCTGGAACCAGAACCGGTCTTCGCCGTCGAGAAGACCAACTTCCGACTCTCTTCCTGGGATGGGGGCGGCCCCTCAGGCACCGTGATCGAGACCCGACACCCCGCCCTGCGCGCGATGCCCTCTGAGGGTTGGTGCGACCTGCAGTTCTATCCGCTCATCCAAGGCTCGAAAACCATCCAGCTCAGCGCGCTACCGGCGAAGATCCCGCCGCTCATTCGTTGCATCGACCGCCCCACGCGCCTGGCGGATCGCGCCTACGTGTTCGAAGTCGCGGTGGGTCGCGGCAAACTCCTGGTGAGCGGATTCAACGTCGCCCAGGCCCTCCGCACTCAGGATCCCGCCGCAGTGTTCCTGCTCGATCAATGGGTGCGCTACGCACTCGGTCCCGACTTCCATCCCGCCACCTCCCTTCCC
>JADLFD010000789.1 GCA_020845805.1 Verrucomicrobiales bacterium
GCCGGAAGGAAACGGGGGAAGCGCCTGCGGTTCCCCGCACGGCCCGGCGCCGAACCCGGAACGGAGTCCGGGCGCGGAGGGGTGCCGCGCGAGGGTGGGAACCGGAGGCTCAGGAAGCCGCTCGAGGACGCGGCTTGGGAGGCGAGAGCGAACGGGCCGCCGCCCGCAATGCGAAGGAGGGATGACTGCGGCCGGGCGCGGCGTGGCCGACGGCGAGCGCCGCCGGTGCGAGGACCGCCTCGAGGTGGACGCCCGAGACGAACTGCTGTTCCGAGCGTTCCTTCTCGGTCGCACGGCCGGCCTTGATGGCGAGGCAGAGCGGGCAGGGATGTTCGCCGTCGAACGTCATGACGATCGCCCGCCGCACCCCGAAATCACGGGAGTAGCGGACGATCATCCCCGTCCAGGCGAAGGCCTGAAGCAGCACCCAATGCAGGCCCACCAAGCAGGCCAGCATCAGCACCGTCCCAAGTCGAGCCGCGTGTCGCACGAGGCCCGGAGGCTATCCCGGACCGCGATTCCGTCAATTCCCGGGGCCGCCCCGATCCCCGCGGGCGCACGACAGGATTCTACCGTCGGGCACGGTTGAGCGTTGAGATTGAGCGTTGAGCGTTGGGAGTTCCTTCGGAAAACGTCCAACGCTCAACATTCAACGTCCAACGCTCAACGCTCCCAGGGGCCGCCGTGGGTCGTTCGCGCCGCAAGCCGGTGAAGAAGGGCCGGTGAGGAAGTCCACGATCGGAGGGAAACCAATCCCTGGGCCTCTAGCCCGGATATTTCATACCGGGGCTTGAAGGAAGAGGCGGCAAGAGCTTCAAAGGGGTTGTGTTTAAAGACTCCAATGAAGCGATCCCCTGCCGCCTCTTCTGAGACAGACTGTAGGAAGGAGCCGTTGCTCTTTCAAGACCTCGGCCCCCGGAAGGTGGTCGCCGAGTTCAGCGGCGGAAGCCTGTCCAGCGATGGCGGAGTCCTGCTCCTGCGCCAGGTAGACCATGCCCTGGGGCTGACCCGCAGCCTGGCCGGCTGTTTCCAGGACACGCGGGACGGGCGCTGGGTGGATCACTCCGTGACCCAACTGCTGGCGCAGCGGATTTACGGTCTGGCGCTGGGTTACGAGGATCTCAACGATCATGATGTGCTGCGCTTGGACCCGCTCCTCGCCACGGCGTGCGAGAAGCGTGATCCGCTGGGAGAGGACCGCTGCCTGCCGCAGTTTCGTGGCGCCGCCCTGGCCTCGGCCGCGACACTCAACCGCTTGGAGTTATCCAACGCCCAGCGCACTCGTTGCCACAAGCTGCGCCACGATCCGCAAGCGCTGGAGGCCTGCGTCCTGCGTCTGGGCGTGCGTTGCCTGCCCAAGCACGCGCGCGAGGTGGTGCTGGATTTGGACGCCACGGGGACCGTGTTGCACGGCGAGCAGGAGGGGCGCTTTTTCCACGGCTACTACGACGATTACTGCTACCTGCCTTTGTACGTCGTGTGCGGGAACATTCCCCTGTGGGCGCAGTTGCGCACGGCGGATCGGGGCGCGGCGGTGGGAGCGCTGGAGGCGGTACGCCAGATCGTGAGCGCGATCCGCGAGCGGTGCCCGAAGGCGCGGATCGTCCTGCGCGGGGACGCAGGCTTTTCCCAAGAGGAGCTGATGGCGTGGAGCGAGTCGCAGTCGGAGGTGTATTACTGCTTCGGGCTCCAGCAGAACCCGCGGCTGTTGCGCGAAGTGGAGTCGGCGCTGGCCGAGGCCCGGGCCCGGCAGATCCTGTGCGGGGGAGCGCCGACGCGGCGGTTCGTGGAGTTTGGCTACCGGACCCTCGAGACATGGAGTCGGAGCCGACGCGTGATCGGCAAGGCGGAGGTGACGGTGGCGGGGGAGAACCCGCGCTTCGTGGTGAGCAATCTGCCCGCCAAGGGAGTCGAGGAGGACGACGATCCGAGACGCTTCGCGCCCGCGCGCCTGTACGAGGAGTTCTATTGCGCCCGCGGGCAGATGGAGAACGTGCTCAAGCAACAGTTGTTGGACCTGAAAGCCGACCGACTCTCGACGCACCACCTGGTCAGCAATCAGCTGCGGCTCTGGCTGAGCACGATGGCGGACCTGCTCCTGGAACGGGTGCGGGCCGTGGGACTGGCGGGGAGCGAGTTGGCCCAAGCGACGGTGGGCTCGGTGCGCTTGAAGCTGCTGAAGGTCGCGGCGCAGGTCAGCGTGAGCGTGAGGCGCGTGCACGTGCGCCTGAGCAGCGCGTGGCCGTGGCAAGAGGTCTTCGGGCGGTGCGCGAGGCGGCTCCAGGAACCGGCCTCGTGGAGCGGCTGAGCCCGCCAACCCCAACATATAGACGCCGGACAAATCGCTCCGCGGAGCGGTCGGGAAGAGTTATCGGCATAGTCAGGGGAAAACCCGTCTCCGACTCCCCGACTGCCCCTGATCTCTTGTGGTCAGCGTATCCCAGGCCCTCAGACATAGGAATCGCACCCGCTTCCCCATTCCATCAACCCTCGGTGCCTCCGAATCGCTCGCATCATGAAATATCCGGGCTAGGGAATCGCTCGCGATTGGGTATCCGACTTTGGGCGTAGGCGGGGCTGGTTCCGGGGGAGGTCCGTCGCCGTGGTCGTGGCCGCGGAGGGGGGCTGGCGGAGGTTTGCACGGAGGCGGGGTTGGCGGTTGGATGGGCTATGGACATGCGGCGAGCGACGAAGGTGGCGTGGCGGTTGGGCTGGCGGCTGGCGGTCGCCGGCGTGGCGGTCGTGGGAATCGTGCTGCTGGCGTCCCTGGGAGGGGTGGATCGCGCGCCGCACCCGGGGTCGGATTACGCCGTGCGAACCGAGGCGCGATTGCGGGA
>JADLFD010000790.1 GCA_020845805.1 Verrucomicrobiales bacterium
ATGTGTACGGCCCGCTGGTTGACACCAAGGTTTATCCCGAGGGCGTGGATCTGGCCCTGATCGAAGGTGCCGTCTGCACCGAGGAACACTTGGAGATGGCGCACACCCTCCGCCGCCGGACCCGCGTGGTGGTGGCCTTCGGCGACTGTGCCGTCACCACCAACGTGGTCGGCATGCGCAACGCCCTGGGCGGTCCGGAGGTGGTGCTGCAGCGGGCCTATGTCGAACTGGCCGACTCGCGACCGGGCCTCCCCTGTGCGCCAGGCATCGTGCCACGCCTGCTGGAACGCGCCATTCCTGTGCACCAGGTGATTCCCGTGGACCACTTCCTGCCCGGCTGCCCGCCGTGCCCGGCGCGCATCCGCGCGTTGCTCGAATCCATCCTGGGTGCGGGCGCGGCGCCCTCGGGGCGGCTCCTGAAGTTCGGTTGAGCTCCCACCACGCCATGGCCACACGCCTCGTCATCGACCCCGTCACCCGCATCGAGGGGCATGCGAAGATCAGCATCCACCTCGATGACGATGGCCACGTCACCGACGCCCAGTTCCACGTGGTGGAGTTCCGCGGGTTCGAACGGTTCTGCGAAGGGCGTCCGCTCTGGGAAATGCCGGGACTCACGGCCCGCACCTGCGGCATCTGTCCCGTCAGCCATCTCCTGGCCTCCGCCCGTGCGGGGGATGAGATCCTCGCCGTGCGGGTCCCCCCCGCCGCGGACAAACTGCGGCGCCTGATGAACCTGGCGCAAATGGTCCAGTCGCATGCGCTCAGCTTCTTTCACCTGAGCGCCCCGGACTTCCTGGTGGGCTGGGACGCGCCGGTGGAACGCCGGAACGTCTTCGGATTGCTGGGCGCGCAACCGGACCTCGTCCGCGCCGGAGTGCGGCTGCGACAGTTCGGGCAGGAGATCATCGAGTTGCTCGGCAGCAAGAAGGTGCATCCGTCCTGGGCGGTACCCGGAGGCGTGCGCAGCGGGCTGACCCTGGCCGGGCGCGAGCGCATCCGCGCCGGGTTGCCGGAAGCGTTCGCCACGGCGCGACTGGCGTTGAAGCTGTTCAAGGGTCTGACCGAGCAGCTGAGCCGCGAGATCCAGATCTTCGGAAACTTCCCCTCGCTGTTCCTTGGATTGGTGGGGCCCGATGGCGAATGGGAACACCACGGCGGCCGGCTGCGGTTCATGGACAGCTCCGGCAGCGTGCTGGTCGACCAGGTGGATCCGCAGCGCTATCGCGAGTACATCGCCGAGGCCGTGCAGTCGTCCTCCTACCTGAAGTCGCCGTATTACCGCCCGCTCGGACCGGAGGAGGGCATGTACCGCGTGGGACCGCTGGCGCGGCTCAATGTGTGCAAGGCCATGGGGACCCCCGAGGCCGACGCGGAGCTTCGCGAATTTCGCCAGCACGGGAGCGGGGCGGTGACCTCTTCGTTCCTTTATCACCTGGCCCGCCTGATCGAGATCCTCGCCAGCCTCGAGCGGATCGAGCGTCTGTTGGACGATCCCGACCTGCACTCGGACCACCTGCGCGCCGACGCCGGGGTGAACCGGTTGCATGGCGTGGGGGTCAGCGAGGCTCCGCGAGGGACGCTGTTCCACGACTATGAGGTCGACCGTGACGGCGTTATCACGAAGGTCAACCTGGTCATCGCCACCGGGCAGAACAACCTGGCGATGAACCGTACCGTGGCGCAGATCGCCAAACATTACATCACGGGCACCAAAGTGCCCGAGGCGATGCTCAACCGCGTGGAGCACGGCATCCGGAATTTCGATCCGTGCCTGAGCTGCTCCACGCATGCTCTGGGATCGATGCCTTTGATCGTCCAACTCATTGGGAAGGACGGAGGTTTACTCGATGAATGCAGGCGCGATTGACCACGGGATGGGCGGCGTCGGGGAGCATGCCCCCCGCGGATTTCTCGTGGTGGGGTATGGAAACCGGCTGCGCGGCGACGATGGCGTCGGGCCGGCGGTGGCGGAAGCAGTAGCCGCCCTGAGATTACCCGGCGTCCAGGTCGATGTCCGGCACCAACTCACCCCTGAAGTGGCGGTCGAGGTGGCCGCGGTGGATACGGTGGTTTTCGTGGACGCGCGCCGGATTGAGCCCCAGGAGAACAAGATGACTCCGGAATCCGATTCGGCACGGCACCCGCTCTGGGTGCGCTGCCTGCCGCGCCGCGGCCTGGGACGCCACACCCGCGCGAGTTGGACGGGACATCGATCCTCCCCGGAACCCCTGGTGACGCTGGCCGAGGAGCTGCGCGGCTGGTCTCCTGAATCGTGGGAAGTGGGAATTCCGGTGGCGGAGTTCGGCTGGGGGGATCATCTCAGCCCGGAGGCACGGCGGGAGGTGCCGGTGGCGGTCGAAACCATCGTCAACCTCTGGCGCGCGTGGTATGCACGACAATCCCATGAAGGAGCGCCCCACCTGTCCTTCGTCTTTCCCGTCCCGGCCGCCGCGCCGGCGCAGGAGGCGGCACCTCGTGCATGAGGCCAGCCTGATGGCTTCGGCGCTCGAGTTGGCGTGCGCCCACGCCCGCGAAGCGGGCGCCAGCCGGGTGCAACGGGTGCGATTGCGTGTGGGAGAGCTGAGCGGTGTCGTGCCCGAAGCCCTGGAGTTCGCCTTTGCCGCGCTGACCACGTCCGGTCCCGCTCAGGGGGCGGTGCTGGAGATTGAAGCCGTGCCCGCGGTCTACTGGTGTGCGGACTGCCAGGGGGAATTCGACGCGCACGCCGCCACACCGGAATGCCCGCGCTGTGGCGTCTGGAGCCACCGCCTGAAGCACGGACTCGAACTCGAACTCTCAACCCTGGAGGTTGCGTAACATGTGCCAGGAATGTGGATGCGGACTCGGCGTGACTTCCGAATCACCCGCGCGGCGGCCGGGACACCCTGGCCCCGAACGCATCGGGCACGCGCACACGCACGAGCACGAGCACGAGCACGCGCAGGATCCCGATTCGGGGCATGCCCCGGGACAAGCTCACGCCCGGGACGACTCCGCGACGGCGGACGGGGCAGGGGGCGTCGCGGGCATGGCCCGTCAGTTGGAAGTGCAGCGATCGTTGTTGGACCGCAACCAGAGGCTGGCGGAACAGAACCGCGGCTACTTCCGCGCCAAGCGACTGCTCGTGCTGAATCTCGTCTCCGCCCCAGGCTCAGGTAAGACCGCCCTGCTGGAGAGCACGGCCGGGCGGCTTCGCGGGCGGCTTCGGCTCGGCGCCATCGTGGGCGATCTTGAAACGGAGAACGACGCGCGCCGCCTGCGAGCGGCAGGTATGCCCGTGGCCGCCATCACCACGGGCACGCTCTGCCACCTCGAAGCCACCATGGTGGCCAAGGCGATGGACAGTCTGGACCTCGACACCCTGGATCTGCTGTTCATCGAGAACGTCGGGAACCTTGTGTGCCCGGCGTCCTACGACCTCGGAGAAAACCTGCGGGTGGTGCTAACCTCCGTGACGGAGGGAGAAGACAAGCCCTTGAAGTATCCGCCGCTGTTTCATTCCGCTCACGTGGCTCTGGTCACGAAATCCGATCTCGCGGACGTGGTGGGCTACGACCGATCCGCCGCCCTGG
>JADLFD010000791.1 GCA_020845805.1 Verrucomicrobiales bacterium
CGAGGCGCGAGGGTGGCGAAGGCGACGGTTTCGCCGGGCACCTTGCGCAGCGCACCCGCGATGTGGGTGGTGAAGGCGCCGATGCGCACCGGGTCGCCCACCTTCACCTCGAACTGACCGAGCACGGATTCCTCCACCAGGACGCCGCCGTCGGAGCGGAAGGTGTGCGCGGCCTCGGGGGGATCGGTTTCCAGGGTGCCGTAGAACGGGAACCCGCCCTCCAGGGCGCGAACCTGGGCCAGCCGCGTGGCGTCGCGGCCGGGGAAGACGACCATGGTGGTGAAGGTCACCTCGCGGGCTTGTTCCCCGCCGAGGGAACGAAGGAACTCCTCGTGCTCTGGGGAGAAGCGCACGCGCGATCCGAGGGTGAGATCGGCGCCGAGCAGTTGGCGGGCCTGCTGTTCGACGCCCTGTTCGAGGGCGCGACCGAAGGATCCCACCGCGACGAGGGCGGCGATCCCGGCGACGATGCAGAGGGTGGACCAGAGCAGGCGGCGGCGGCTGGCGCGGCTGTCGCGCCAGGCCATCCGCAACAGGAAGGTGATTTGGCCCGGATTCATGGACTCGGGGCCGCCGAGGGCGAGGGGCGGATTCCGGTATCCTCGACCACCGCGCCACCGCGCAGGCGGATGATGCGTTGGGCGCGCTGCGCGAGCTCGGGGTCGTGGGTGACCAGGACCAGGGCGGTGCCGGCGGCAGCGTTAAGCCGAAAGAGGCTGTCCACGATGCGATGGCCGGTCTCGGCGTCGAGATTCCCGGTCGGTTCGTCGGCGAAGAGCAGTTTGGGGCGGTTGACGAAGGCTCGCGCGATGGCGACGCGTTGTTGTTCGCCGCCCGAGAGCTGGCCGGGATAATGGTGCAGTCGCTCCCCGAGCCCGACCTGGTTCAGCAGGTCGGTGGCGTGCGGCTCGATGCCGCGCTCCCCGCGCAGTTCGAGCGGCACCATGACGTTCTCGAGGGCGGTGAGGGTGGGAATGAGCTGGAAGCTTTGGAAGACGAACCCCGTGTGCTCATTGCGCACGCGGGCCCGACCGTCTTCGTCCAGGGCGGCGAGGTCCTGGCCGGCCAGGCGAACGCCGCCGCTGGTGGGTGCGTCGAGTCCGGCGCATAACCCGAGCAGCGTGGTTTTTCCGGAGCCGGAGGGCCCCACGATGGCGAGGGATTCCTTTGGCGCGAGCTGGAAGGACACGGCCCGCAACACGTCGAGGGGACGATCGGCGCTGGCGTAGGTTTTCGTGAGCGCCTCGACCTCGAGGATCCAGGGCCCGGGCGGTGCGGACATGCCCGGCGAAGATGGAGACTCCCCGCGCCGGGTCAACCGGCGGTGTGAGGTGGCGGCGCGGCGCGCCGACGGTGGCGGAAGGTTCCCCGGGGGGCGGGGACCAGCTTTAACCTCGGAACACGACCATGATCCCGTAGTCGGTGATCCAGGTTCCAGTGGCCAGGTCGCGATAGGTGTAGGTCAGCGGGGAGACGCTGATGACGTACTCCTGGCCCACCTTCTGCAAAAAGGCCGAAGCGACCTCGTCGAAGTTATCCTTGTTCACCGACATCGTGTCGACGCGGCGAAGGGTCCAGACCCGGATCTTCTTATCCGGATCCTTGGCGGCGACCTCCAGCGTGGGTGCGGCCTTCTTGATGAGCGCCTCCGCGGGGCCTTCGTGGATGGGGACGACGAAGTGCTTTTCCTCCCGGTTGGGGTCGTTGGCGGCGTTGGCGCCGTGCGGCGCGACATGGATCTGGGAGGCTTCAGGAACCGGAATGTTGATCTTGCGGTTGCAGGCTGGGCACTCGACCGAGGTCCCCGCGGCAGCAATGTCGACTTCCAGCTCCTGATGGCAGTGGTTGCACTTGAAGGTGAAGTCCATACGTGAGTGCTGGTTGGAGGCTGTTGAAGCGTTAGCCTTGTCCGCTTGGGAATCCTAGGAAAAAACCGCGAGTTGCGGGTGGGCGGCTCCCGAGGCCCGGGGACGTCGGGGAGGGGGCGAGGCGGAATGGAGTGGAAACCTCAGACTGTCTCTCAGGTTGTCAGGGGCGATGGGGCTCGGTTGACTCGCGACGTGAGACAGTCCCCCGTGCCATCGAGCTTGGGCAGATGCGGAGCCCTGCGGCGCGCGGCGTGCTGGCTCGCGGTGGGATGGCTGGGGGCGGGTTCGGCAGTGAAGGCGGACGACTGGCCACAGTTCCTGGGTCCGATGCGCACGGGCGTGTCTCGGGAATCCATCGACGCGACCTGGCCAGCGGCGGGCCCGCGCGTGCGTTGGACGCGTCCAGTGGGGGCGGGCTTTGCCGGGCCGGCAGTGGTGGGGGGGAAGGTGGTGCTGCACCACCGGGTGAAGGGCGAGGATGTCCTGGAGTGCCTGGAGGGCGCGACGGGAACCACGATCTGGAAGTCGGCGCGTCCCTCGACGTACCGCGATTCCTTCGGGTTCGACGAGGGGCCGCGCGCGGTGCCCACGGTGGCGGGCGGATCGGTTTACACGTGGGGGGCGGACGGTGTGCTGAGCCGCGTCACGCTGGAGGATGGAGCGCGGCGTTGGAGCGTGGAGGCGGCGAAGTTGCTGGGTGCGGATCAGGGGTTTTTCGGAATGGCCTGCTCTCCGCTGGTGACGGGGGGCGTGGTGATCGTGCAGGTAGGCGGACGCGATGGAGCCGGGGTGGTGGGGTTTGAGGCCGAGACCGGAGCGGTACGTTGGAAAGCCACGTCGCACGAGGCTGGGTATGCATCCCCGGTGGAGGCGCGCCTCGGAGGAAAGCCGCGCGTGCTTTGCTTCACACGGGAAGGATTGGTCGTGCTCGATCCGTCGACTGGCGCGCTGGGAGCAAGCCACGGTTGGCGCTCGCGGCAGCACGCGTCAGTGAACGCCGCGACGCCCCTGGTGCTGGGGGAGAAGGTTTTTTTGACCTCGAGCTATGACACGGGGGCCGTCCTGCTGGATCTGAGCGGGGCCGAGCCCAAGCGGATCTGGTCCGGGGACGACTCCCTCTCGAGTCACTACGCCTCCGTGGTGCCGCGGGAGGGACTTCTGTTTGGGTTCCATGGGCGACAGGAGCAGGGCGCGAGTTTGCGCTGCATCGACGCCGCCACGGGCAAGGTGCGCTGGACTGAGGAGGGCTTGGGATCTGGAGCGATCCTGCTCGCGGCTGACCGAATGGTGGTGTTGACCGAGCGTGGAGAGTTGCTGGTGGCGGAGGCCTCGGCCGCGGGATTCCGGCCCACCGCGCGGGCGCAGGTCCTGGGGGCGGGGATTCGCGCGCAACCGGCGCTCGCGGACGGGGCGTTGTTCGCGCGCGACCCGAGGAAATTGGTTTGCCTGGAGCTGCGCGCAGTGAGTTCCGGGGCGCGCTGACCATCCTGGCACTGAGAAGGCGGCTGGTTGGGGGGGCTACCTCCGGCGTCTCCCTGTGGGGGTGCCGCGAGTGGTGGGATGCCGGGGGGTGGACGGGTGGAATCGGATCGACAGGATAAACAAGAGGGGGGGTGGAATGTGCTGGCCCAGATTTTCCCTCCATCCTGTTAATCCTGTGCATCCTGTCCTCGACCGCCGACTTCATTCCGAGAACGTGAATGACTTATAGCGGTGTGTTTACCGGATAAGTTCTTTCTTCAGACAGGATTTACAGGATGAACAGGATGGAGCGGCCGGCTTACTGGGAGCAGAGCCGGAGACAGGATCTGCAGGATGAAGAGAAGGTGGTGGAATGTGCTGGCCCAGGTTTCGC
>JADLFD010000792.1 GCA_020845805.1 Verrucomicrobiales bacterium
ATGGACACCCCGTGGCGCCCGGCACGTTCCTTGAGTTTACGGACCAGCCGTTCTTCGATGTCGCGGACGATCAGTTGCGCCATGGATTCCCCTTTCGTGATATCAATGCATGCACCCGGGTTCCAACCACGTAAAGCACAAATCTGAGGGGCCCTCGGCGGTGCTCCGATGGCCCTCCGTCGCCTCCCGGACGGCACTGCCGCCCGGCGAGGAATCGGGGTGCGTGGGACGGCCAAACCGGGTGTCAACCTGCTGCCAACCGCCCCCTCGGGCTCTTGCCAACCAAGGACAGCCAAAACTCGCCCCCTCTCGAAATCCGTCCCTTCGTGACCTCGGCGTGGCCTCATCTCCGGATCCAATGCCGTGACATGACCCTGGTTCCTCGCGTTCCGTCGTGCTGACGGACCAACCCAAAGCCGCTAGCCTCGTCGGAGGCGACGATGCCTCCGAGCCGTGGACGACCTGACTGTCATCGGAAATCAGATCGAAGCCCTGCTGTGGTTTGGCTTCGCCGTGGGCTTCGCTTGGAAGGGCTGCACCTCCAGGTCCCCCGAACGCCGCCGACTCTCCTGGGTTTTGGCGGTCGCCTTCGCAGCCTTCGGCGTGTCCGACCTCATCGAGGCCAGCACGGGCGCTTGGTGGCGTCCATTCTGGCTGTTCCTCCTCAAAGCCGGCTGCGTCGCTGTGTTCGCTTACGCCTTTGGCGCTTTCCGCAATTTGCGTAAACAGGAGCGGACAAACGCAACGGCGCAGCCACTCGATCATGCACGCCGATGAATACGATCTGGACCGGGACGGCTTCACCGTTCGACGGTCGGTCCTGCGCCAGCATGACATCATCGAACTCAGAGCCGAAGCGGACCGGGTAGCGTCCGTCGCGGGCTCGGCTTGCGTGCGCCACATCGGTGAGCGCTCGGATCTCCTGGCGGCGCTCGGCGTCTCCCCCACGCTGGCCGGGTTGATCCCACGCGGAATGCGACCCGTCCGCAGCCTCCTCTTCGACAAAACCCCGGACGAGAACTGGCCGGTGGCCTGGCATCAGGACACGACCATTGCGGTCGCAGAGCAACTGGAAGTCGCAGGGTACGGCCCGTGGTCGTTCAAGGATGGCGCGGTTCACGTTCAGCCCCCTGCCGGTCTGCTGGCGCAGATGATTTCGTTGCGCGTCCACTTGGACGACACACCGCCCGAGAACGGCGCGCTTCGGGTAATCCCGGGCAGCCACCGCCACGGACGGCTCTCCTTGGCGACCATCCAAGAACTCCGCCATCAACCGGAAGTCGTCTGCTCCTGCGCGCCCGGAGATGTCCTCTTGATGCACCCCCTGATCCTGCATGCTTCGCGTCGGGCCTCGGAACCTGCCCGCAGGCGGGTGCTCCACTACGAATACGCGCCAGGTGACGCTCTCGATCCCCGTCTGCGATGGGCTGAGCCCGACGTCACCTGACGATTCCCGCTCCGGATACCGAATCTTAACCGCGCGCCACCGGCCCTGGTCTATCGGCCGCCCGTCGGAAAGCCGGATCCAGCGATCTGGTGGTGGGCTCTGTTACCACGAGACCCTCTCTTTCAACCGGCGAACGCAGCCGCGGAGCCCTCCACTGGGCTGTCCCCTCCTTCCCTTTCCGCTACGCTCTCGCCGCGTGACGACGGATCGCGAGAGATCGGAACCGCTCAAAGTCATTTTCGTGTGCAGCCAGAATCGCATGCGCAGCCTAACCGCCGAGAATATGCTCCAGGGCATTCCGGGGTATCAGGCGAGGTCGGTGGGCACCCAACCGGATGCCCGGATCGTCGTCACGGAGGGGCACCTGGGCTGGGCCGATCTCATCGTCTGCATGGAGTAGTCGCACCTGAACCGGCTCCGTCGGGAGTTTCCGGAGGCGATGCCGAACAAGAGAGTGATCTGCCGGCACCTCCCGGATGACTATCAGTTCATGCAGCCGGAATGGATCGACCAACTTCGGGCACGGCTGGCACCCCACCTGGACATACCCTGAACGACAGGCCTGGCCACGCCGAAGCGCTTCGCCGCAGCCGACGGATCGTCCCTGTGTTCATGGCGGGACCGCAGCCTGATCCGATTCCAAACGGTTCGGCGCCCCGGGCCGGACTCTTCACCGGCCAGGGGCTCCTTGCCTTCCGTTCGCGCAGTGAGAGCGAATGGAATCCGGCGACTACCCCGTCGCTGCCACTAAGGTTCGCGCAGTCGGAAGAACCCGGATCGATGCGGTCCCAGATTGATCACGGCGGAGGATCGGGTGCCGACGGTGGTGTGCGGCACGCTCGCCCACGGGGCACCCAACTGCAGCTCGGCGGTTTGCTCCAAGACGAACCCCTCGCCCCGCTCCCATGAGACGAGCAGGTTGGCACCGGAGATTTCGATCGCCAGCTCGGGCCGCGTTCCACTACCGGGCTGCACTTCGTACGCGCCGACATCCGGCACACCGTTCACGGGCAAGCCGCGTTGATCGGAGGTCACACCGCTGGCCGTCGCGGCGTCGCGCGCCGGACTGCCGATCAGCAACGCCATGGTCTGCGTCGGTCCTCCGTTGTCCGCCAGCGCGGCGAGTTGGGGATTTCCACCGATCAGATTGGCACCGGACGAGATCGCAACACCCGAGAAGTCGGCATCCTTTGCCGAGGTATTTCCGGCGATGATGCAGGACTCAACCGAAATATTGTCCCCATAGGCTCCACCACCCTGTTGGCCCGCAGTATTCGCAGACACGGTGCAGTGCGTCAGTTTGACTTCGTTCCCGAAGGGCGCGCTGATCGCACCGCCCACCACGCTGGCGCTATTCGCAGCGAACGTGGAGGAGTTCGACGTCAGGCGTCCTTCGGCCTGCACGGCACCGCCGTGTTCCGCCGTGTTCCCCGAGAATGTGCACCGCTCCGCGATCAGCCACGAAGCGCCATTGCTCGCAAGAGCGGCTGCGCCACCGGCGAAGGCCGTGTTCCCCGTCAGACTGCACTCGACCAACTTCAGTTCCCCCTCCACGAAAACCGCCCCGCCGTAGCCGTCCGGATAACCTCCACCGACACGACCCTCGGTGAGCCTCAGACGACGAAACTCAGCTTTCGAACCAGGGGCGATCCGGAACAGTCGATGCGTATTCCCGCCACTCACCGTCACGCCCACAAGGTCGTCGCCCGCGTCGATCGTGACACCGTCGGCATCGGCGATGTCGATCGTCGTGGAGAGCTGGATCGGCCCCCGAACCCCGGTACCGAACGCAATACGATCCGCGCCCGCCTTGCTCGCGGCATCCGCGAGGGCCTGGCGCAGCGAACCCGTACCCGAGTCGTTCGCGTTCGTGACCAGGAAATCAGTCGTCACCGGAGTCACCACCGTGATCCGGAACGTCCGAGCGGGGCTGGTGTCCACCCCGCCATTCGCCGTCCCGCCATTGTCCTTCAGCCGCACGGTGACCACCGCCGTCCCGTTGGCACTCGCGGCGGGCGTGTAAGTGAGTCTTCCGCTCGCGTCGATGGCGGGCGGCGTCGCGAAGAGCGACGGCTGATCGTTGGAGACCAGGAACGTCAGCGTCTGCGCCGACTCGTCCGCCGGACCGGCGCTGATCGCCGTGGCCCAACCGCTCACCGACTGGGGACCGCCGGTCGAGTTCACCGTCTGGTCGGGACCGGCGGTGAAGCTGGGAGCATCGTTCACGTTGGACTGCGCTTCGAACGCACCGAGGTCCGGCACTCCGTTCATCGGCAGGCCGCGTTGATCGGTGGTCACGCTGCTCCCGGTCGCGGCGTTGAGTGCCGGGCTTCCGGTGAGCAACGCCATGGTCGGTGTCGGCCCGCCGTTGTCGGCCAGCGCCGCGAGCTGCGGATTGCCACTGGTCAGGTTGGCCCCCGACAAAACCGGTACTCCCGAAATGTTGGCATCCACGGGCGAGGTATTGGCCGCGACGATGCTGTACTGAAGGGTGACGTTGTCACCGTAGGCTCCCCCGCCCTGTTGGCCGGCAGAATTCCCGGAGACCGTGCAATGGGTCA
>JADLFD010000793.1 GCA_020845805.1 Verrucomicrobiales bacterium
ATGGTCAACGCCGAGAGTTTGAAGATTCCCAGAAGGCGCAGGTCCGGGACGAACGCCGCGATCAACACCGTGTACACCGGCAACCGCGCCGAACAACTCATCAGCGGCGCGACCAGGATGGTCGCCAACCGGTCCTTCGGGGTCTCGATGGTCCGCGTCGCCATGATCCCCGGAATGGCACACGCGAACGAACTCAGCAGGGGAATGAAGCTCTTCCCATGCAACCCCACCTTGCTCATCAGGCGATCCATCAGAAACGCCGCGCGCGCCATGTAGCCGGTGTCCTCCAGCAGGCTGATGAACAGGAAGAGCAGCAGGATCTGCGGCAGGAAAACCAGGACCGCCCCCACCCCCGCGATCACTCCATCCTGCAGGAGATCGCGCAGGTCGCCCTCCGGGATCCAGGCCCCGATACCAGTTCCCAGCCAGCCCACGCCCGCCTCGATCCATCGCATCGGCGCCTCCGCGAAGGTAAAGATGGCCTGGAACATCAGGAACATGAGCCCAACAAAGATCAGCGGTCCCCAGTACCGATGCGTCACCACCTGGTCCACGCGGTCGCTGAACGTCTCCCCACCCAGGCCGATGTCGGAAGTGGCCGCACGAAATACCTCCCCCACGCGCGCATACCGCGCCTCGATCGCACCCCCCACCCAGTCCACCCCGGCCGATTCGATGCGCTGACGCGCCTGTTGGACGTCCTCGCGGATGGCCGGCGGAAACCGCGCCGCCAGGGGCGCGCCTTTCACCGGCTCGCTCAGGAGCATCTGCGCCTCGGCCGACGCGAGCAGGCGCTTCTCGTTGACCCCCAGACGAGCCAGCGATTCTGAGAGAGGACCCCACTCGCCGCGCACCACCGGTGGCATTTCGACGAAGGGACGTCGCACCACCGCCTCGGCTGGCCGCGCGCCGAGTGTCGTGCGCCGGATCTCCGTCTTCAGCGCCTCCAGGCCCTCGCCGCGGCTCGCCACCGTCGTCACCACCGGCACCCCGAGCTCCGCCGAAAGTCGATCAGGGTCGACTTCCAGCCCGTTCTCGCGCGCGACATCCACCATGTTCAGGACCAGCACGGTGGGATAACCGAGCTCGATCACCTGCGTGGCGTAGTAGAGGTTCCGCTCCAGATTCGACGCGTCCAACACCACCAGCACGACATCCGGAGTGGGCACATTGTCCACCATCTGCAGAAGCACATCCCGGGCCACGGCCTCGTCGGGCGATTGCGGGCTCAAGCTGTACGAACCAGGCAGGTCCAGCACCGTCACCGACACGTGCGGTGGCGTGCCGCGCAACCGGCCCTCCTTGCGTTCCACCGTGACGCCCGCGTAGTTGCCCACCTTGGCGCGCATTCCCGTGAGGGCGTTGAACAACGTGGTCTTGCCGCAGTTGGGGTTCCCCGTGAGGACCACCAACCGCGCCGCCGCGTCCGTCGTTGTTCCGCCTGTGGAATCGGCTCCCATGTGCTTCGTCAGCCTGAAGTCGTCGATCGCCGCCTGCTGTCGGCGCCTTGCGCATGATTGTCGGCGACTTGCTCGCCGCCCGCGCTTGTCCGCGGTGTCGCCCCCGTCAACCGCACGCCTTGGGTCGCACCAGGATGAACTCGGCCTCGTGCCGACGCAGGCTCAGCCGGTAACCCCGGGCCTTGATCTCGATGGGATCTCCCAGCGGCGCGAAGCGCACCACTTCGACCGTGGTCCCAACCAGGATCCCCATCTCCATCAACCGCGCCTTGTCCGCCGCCGGCAACCGGATCTCGGCCACCTGCCCGGATTCGCCGACCTTCAGCAGGCTCAGGTTGGGCGGCGTCACTTCGGTGCTCATGGCTTCCCTTCCGCCGGCGAGGATCCCGTCACCGGCTCCACCAGGATCATCTGGGCCAGATCCCGACTGATCCCCAAACGCACGTTGCACACCTGGCAGATGATGTTGGTGTGCTTGCTCAGCAAGCGGATACGCTGCTGCTCGCAGAATCCCAGCTCGCGAAGTCGTACCGCGATCTCGCGCGGCGCGGACAATTCGCGCACGCATAAAACCATGCCCGTCGAGGCTTGCGCCAACGAACACCCTTTCGTGGAAGCGCAGAGACTCGGCACCGGCAGGTCGGAATCCGGCGGCTCGCTCATAGCCCGGCCACGCTCTCCGGGCACGCCCGAGGGTTCAAGGGGGTTTTTGCGCCCCTCCTCCGTAGCCGCCGCCGTGAGACGGCGCTCGCTCGACCGCTCCCGCAACTCCCTTCGCCACCTCATCCAGGGCGGACGTCGCCTCCCGTCCGCGTCTCGGAGCTCACACCTCCTCGAGCGGCAAGGACGCATCCCCGAACGTCGCCGGGCGCACTCCAAACTTGTCCATGATCGAGAGGTACAATCGGCACATCTGCCGCTCGGGTTTCTCGCGATAATTCAACACCCGCCCGCCGCGCACACGTCCTCCGCCTCCGCCCACCATCACCACCGGCAGTCGCCCCGCCTCGTGATTGCCCGTCAGCATGCTCGAACAAAACAACAAAAGCGTGTTGTCGAGTGCCGTGCGCTCCCCTTCCTGCACCGCCTGTAACCGGCGCGCGATATAGGCCACTTGCTCAGTGAAGAATTGATTCACCTTCAGCCAGTCCGCCGTGTCGGAGTGCGAGAGCAGATGGTGGATCATGTAGTCCACGCCCAGATGTGGGAAACGCAGGGACGAATGGTCGTTGTTCAGCTTCAACGTGACGAGCCGCGTGGTGTCCGTCTGGAACGCCAGCACCATGAGATCGCACATCAGCCGCATGTGCTCGGCAATGTCCTGCGGAATGCCATCCGCCGGTCGCGGCCGGTCGGGTTTGGACAGCGTCGGCCGCCAGCCCTGAAGCTCGCCGCGCTTCCCGGCGCGTTCGATCCGGACCTCCACCTCACGCACCGAATCCAGATACTCGTCGAGCTTGTGCTGGTCTCGCAGGCTGATGCGGCGTCTCAAATCCCCCGCCTCCGACATCACCGCATCGAGCACGCTGCGATCCGCGCGGTCCGCCTCATCCTTGAACATGCGGTCGAAGGCGAGTGCGGGATACAGTTCCAGCGGCGTCGGCGTGGTCGGTGAGCTCCACGAGATGTGCGAGCTGTAGAGCATCGAATAGTTCTTGTGCACCGATGGGTTCGATTTCTCGCAACCCAACACCAGGCTCGGCAATCGCGTCCCGCGCCCCACCTGCTGCGCGAGCACTTGGTCGACGCTCGTCCCCGACCGGATCTCCCCGCCCGAAGCCAGCGGCGCCCCGGAAAGAAGGTTCCCGGTCTGCGAACTATGGATGTTCCCCTTCAGCGCCTCCGCATTGTAGAGGCCCTCGATGAACAACAGCTTCTCCCGGAAATCATGCAGCGGCGCCAGGACCTGTCCGAGCTCCATGCCCGCTCCCTCGCCGCGCGCCCACCATTCCTTGCTGTGATACCCATTGCCGGAAAACAGCACCCCCAATCGGACCGGCGCCTCGCTCGCGCCCGCACCCGCCCCGCGCGCCCCGTCCTCCGCCCACACCGGCACCGATTCCATCCACGGCAACGCCATCGTGACACCGAGTCCGCGCAGGAAGGCGCGACGCGACCATCGTTGGGTGCTGCTGCTCATGGCGTATACGTGCGGAGGTGGGAACTGGGAAACAATGGCCGAGGATTCTTCCCCTAGCGTTCCATGATCCGCCCCCTTCCTTCCACCCCAAAGTCAGGGATCCCCGGGTCGCTCTTTCGACCAGGCCCGAATCAGGCCAAAGAAGGTATAGGGATCCACAACCTCGATCGGCAGATCGCCGTGCGTCTCGCGCAGGCGCTGCGAGACTTCCGCGTACCAGGCCGGCGACTTCAGGATGCTACGTGCCCAGAGAAAACCCGTCCTTCCCCGCGCGTCTTTCGCCATCCGCGCAATCGTGACGGCCGCCGCCGCGGCCTCGTCGGGCAAGTCGCGCTCCGGACACGTCGCCACGCCCGCGCGCACTCCTGGGCCACGCTCGAAATGCGTGCCCAAACCGTCCGGACTAAACCGGCCAAACGCGGCAAACTCGGTGTCGGTCGAAGCTCCGGCCGCGCCGTCCAGCATGAAGCCGGTGATCGACATGCCCCAGCGTTCGAAACGCGGCGTGCAATAGGCCACCCACGCCTCCAGAGCGGAGGGCAGGCCGGAATCCGGCCGCACCGTCAGCCCTCGTGGATTGAGGTAGCCCGCGCCGGAATCGCCCGCGATGAAGTAATCGTTGGTGGTGGCATGCCGATAGGCATAGGCCAACGCTTGCGGCGCGCGATCCGCCAGATTCGGGTTGAATGCCCATCCCAAGGGCACCCGACCGCGCTGCGCGTCGCGGAAGAACGGCGGCACGGCCTTGGCCAGCCAGGAAGGGGCATCGTAGTCGCCCACGTAGTGCCCCACGAAGTACCGCTTGGCCACCGCTCCGTCCGCGCCCAGCCAACCGCGCGCGCGCCACATCGTCTCCGTGGGTTTGGCGTTCGGCTGCGGATACCTCTCTCGCAGCGGGTAGTGCGCATGAAACGAACCGTTGGCCAACGCTCCCAAGCCCGCGGCATCCGCTTCCTTGTACGCGTTGAACTGCGAGATCAGCCGGGTGAACTCCCATTCCGTCGGCACCGGCTCATGCCGGCCCGCGCCCGCATGGGTCGTGTACTTGTACGGCCAGGGTGGAAACCCGCCCAGCTTCACGATCCCGCCGGGATGCGCGTCCGCCAGGGCACGAAGAATCTCGAGCAACGCGCGCTTATCGGCGCCCACCGGCTGCCCAGGCTCGTCGACCGGCCCCTCATCCCCCCAGGGCGAGAGATCAAAAAAGAAGGCGCGCCGTGATACGAACCAGTCGTGGTTCGCCAAGGTATGCATCTCCGGACCTGCCGCCGCCGCGCGCTTCAGCCAGAAGGCGTCCACGTAATAGGCCCCCAGACCAGCCCCGCATTTCCCGCGCTTCTGCCATTGCTCCAGCGCCCACTGGTAGGCGTCCACTTTGGCGCTGCCACTCGTGGGCGTCCCGAGGTCCGGCACCTTGGATCCCACCCCGAATTTCGAAGTCCCGTCCGGATTCACCAGCCATCGACGCACGGGAATCCCCAGGCGCCCGGTCAGCGTGCTGAACAGGGCTTGCGCCGACCGATCCCATCGCACTGGCAGCAGGCGTTCCACGCCCGCCGCCGTGGATGCCAGGTTCGACGTGGCCGGAACGTTCTCGTCGTACACCACCAAGCCGTCGAACGCAGAACGGAACTCCGTCAGCACCGATTCCAAGTCGGGCAGGGATCGAATCTCCGTCACCTTCAGCCAGCCATCCTCGCCCCGATACCACTCCAGCCAGAAGGCATCGGTCTCCACGCCGAACTCCGCCGTGTGCAGCAGGTAGAATCTCGGCGCCTCGCGATTCACCAATCCCTGGAGGCACGCCAACAGGTGCATCGAATCCCACCACCGCCGTGCCTGCTCGGGTTGGTTGAGATCGACTCGCTTGAGAGGGCGGGTGTCAAAGACACACACCACCGGAGGCGGAGACGGTGGCGGAGACGGCGCAGCCGGGGACGCGATCGCCCACCATGCCAACGCGCCTGCCAGAAGGCCCCAAGGGCACCAATGCCGACCGCTTTCCTGTTGGAGGGAGCACGCGTGCCCGGACCGTTGGGCTCTGGACGGTATTCGGCCTCCAAGGAAGACCTCGACCGCCTCACGGTCCGACTTCGACGTCCGGCGCATGGGACGCAGCTTCGTGGTGCCCCTCGTTTAGAACA
>JADLFD010000794.1 GCA_020845805.1 Verrucomicrobiales bacterium
ATCCTGGAAGGAGAGCCCTCAGCGTGGGGATGTGTTCCGACTACACCGCCTCGCTGTCCTTCCCACCGGTTCTGCGGCTCAACTCACGTTCCAGTTCAGCGATGCGCGCCTTCAGGGGCGCCACCGCCACGCGAACCTCTTCCTCGGTGTAACGCGGGGTGATGTACTTGGGGCAATTCCAGTCGAAGGACACGACCTCAATGAGGAAGATCCGTTCGACGATAGGCCGGACCTCGGGTTCAGCAATCCGAGCCACAAGCTCGGGTTGCTGACGAGCGTCTTCAATGCGGACATGGCCTAGGATCTTCAATCGCTCGCGACGGGGATAATCCATGAGGAATAGCGCTACTCGATCGTGGGCGGCGAGGTTTCCGGTGGAGAGCATCTGTCGGTTGCCCTTGTAATCGGCGAACGCCAGTTCCGTGGCGCTGACCACGCGCAGGAACCCGGGCTGGCCGCCCCGATGTTGCACATACGGCCATCCGTTCTCGCTGACGGTCGCCATATAGAACGAATCCCGGGCTTCGATGAAGACACGCTCCTCGTCGCCGAGCGGGTCGCGCTCCGGTTGTGGCGGGAGGTTCTGTGAACGCCCGAAGTAGTGCTGCTGCGCGGCGAGCACCTTCGGCGTGAAATAGGTTTGGAGATAGCGTCCGGCCATGATGGGTGGTGGTGATGGAACTCTGGGGTTCAAGCCTTGCCGCCGAAGCTCGCATGATCGTCGGCGTCGAGGTAGTCCATGATGGTGTGCAGGTCGGTGCGAGCAGGATTCAGGCGCTTCACCTGCGCCGTGAACCACTCGAGGTCTTCGGCATCGCCCAGGGGCATGGTTTCGAGCCACGCGGACCACGCGCGAATCTCGTGCGGGGCACGTTTGGGATTCGCCTGCTCCTGGACCCACCGGAGCATATCCCAATCTCCGGCATCGGTCTTTGCCTGCTCCAGCAAGGCGGCCGGGTCAATGCCCGTGAAGGCAAAGAACTGCTGGTCCATCGGATTGCCATACTTGTAATCGCCCGCCTTGCCTTGCAGCGAGGCGCGGGCCTTGTCGAGAACCCGCGGCAACATGGCGTAGCCGCCGAGGCGGACGCGCGGGCTGCGCGGCGGACGTTGCGTGAGGTCGGGGGCGGAAATGCTTAGAGGGTGGCTCATGGTCTTGGTGTAGGTGAATGGGCTGGGGTCGGAGGATTAAAAGGGCGACGTGCCGCCCCTGGCCACCAACCCTTGACCGGTGACCCAGGATGCGTCGATAGAGGCGAGGAACGCGACACTCCTGGCAATGGCCTCGGAGGTGCCGAAGTCCCTGACCGAGTTCTGGTCGCGGCGCACCTCCATCACCCCGAGCGGGGCGCCTCCAACGGAGGGGAATGGGTCGGGGACCAGGCTTGCGGGGTACCGGTCGGCGCCTAGCGTGGGCGCATGCTGCGACGGCGAGATTTTCTCTTAACACTCGGAACCGCGGCGTGGAGCCTGGGCGGGAGTCCGGCGGTGTGGGCAGGCTCCAGACGCCGGCGTTGGATGGATACGGACGGCACGTTGCAGTTCAGCGGCAAACGGGAATTCGTGCTGGGGCTGTACCAGTTGCCGAAACGGACCGGAGCGATGCGGGACGCGGCGGCGGCGGGGTTCAACCTGCTGCACCGGCCCCCGACGGTGGCGGCGTATGACGAGGCCTGGGCACAGGGGCTCCGGGGCTGGAGCAGCGTGGGGTCGTTGCCGGAAGGGAACGATCGCCCGGCGGCAGCACAGCGGATCCGCGCCCTCGTGGAGGGCCTTCGGCATCATCCGGGCCTGCTGTTCTGGGAGACCGAGGACGAACCGACGTATGTCTGGCAGAAGCCGGACGCGTTGCGGGTTCCCGCGCACCTCATCCTGGAGACCGCGGCCTGGGTGCGACGGTGGGATCCCGACCACGCGTTGTACCTGAACCATTCCCCGACCCACTTGGTGGAGACGTTGCGCTGCTACAATTCCGCGTCGGACATCGTGGCCACCGACATCTATCCCGTGATCCCGGCCGGCATCCCGGAATTGTACGCGCTGTGGCCGGACGGCCGGCAGGGCGATTTGGCGGACCATACCCTGGCCCAGGTGGGACGGTATGCGGACAAGATGCGCACGGTGGCGGGACCGAATCGTGCCGTGTTCATGGTGCTGCAGGCGTTCGCCTGGGAGGATCTGCGCGAGAAAGGCCGCGACCCGGGCCGGGTGCTGTACCCAACGCTGAGCCAGTTGCGGTTCATGGCCTGGCAGAGCGTGATTCATGGCGTGCAGGGAATCCTGTGGTGGGGATTATCCTTTCTGCCCGAGGGGGCCGAGCTTTGGAACGACCTGCTGCAGGTCACACGAGAGCTGGCGTCGGTCAAAACCGCGCTGGCCGCGCCGCCCCGCCAGCGCGGGGTGCAGGTCCGCTACCACGAGACCGGTCACAGTCTGGATCGCGGCGTGGAATGGACCCTGCGCCGCGCGGGCACCGAACGGATCCTGGCCGCCGTGAATGCGGATCCCAACCCGGTGGAGGTGACCTTCACCGGCCTGCCCGCCGGGACACGGATCCGACCGTTGTGGCCGCCGCTGCCGGAGGGATCCGCCTCGGCGTCGGCCCCGCGAGTTTCACGCGAAGGTTGGCGCGAGCGATTCGAACCGCATGGGACCCGGGTCTGGCGGCTGGAGACGTGAGGCACGTTCAGAAAGGACCTGAGTCGTGGGAGCGTGACGCCCGAAGTGTGGCAACCGCCCGCAACCCCGGATCCTGGCTCACGGCTTCCAGGTCCATTCCTTCCACGTGACCGCGGACCGACCTTCCTGGTCGGTGGTGGCGGCGCGCAATCGGTAGCGACCGGGTTCCGACACCCTGAAATCGACCGAGACGATCCAGCCGTCGGGTTGCGCTTGGGTCCGGGGATGCGCGCCGGGGTTGAGCAACGTGCGGTAATCCTCGTCGCGCGGTCCGTAGAGTTCCCAGAGCACGCGCGCGTTCGGATGCACGCCCTGCGCGTCGGAACCGGTGGTGTAATAGACGGGCGACGAACCCTCGTGAATTCGCGCGCGAGCCGTAAAGGCGCCCAAGGATCCTTGGTCGCCCCCGCCGGAGTCGTGGCGAGGATCGAGTTCCAGGTCGAGCCGCGGAGCGACGCCCGGGGGTCGGGCCGGGATGCGCGGAGATCTTCGACTAACGGTTCGCGAAGCCGTGGTGAGATCGAGGCGGGCGTCGGGGCGGACGCGCACGATTTCGCGATACCCGGGGAACTGCCTCCCGGGCAGGTCCCAGGCGGCATCAAAGGAAATGCCCAGGCGCAGGCAACGTTCGATCTCGGTGAAGAACGACGCCATCACCTCACGATAGCGGGTGCCGGTCGGGTTGCGGCGTTCGAGGTTTAGTTCTCCCAACCCCCAGAGGTTGCCACGCCCCATCTGGACGTGACCCAGGTCGTAACCCGCCGGGAGGAGGATCAAGGTGTCCGCCGCACCGCGGAGTCGGGTCAGGTCGCGTTCGGGGTGGCGAGTAGCGTGCGCGACGAGGTGCCGGGTCAACGCGAGGCATTCACTGAACGGGACGCATGCGAGTTGGTAGTTGTCCCAGAACGAGAAGTCCGTGGCGCCGAGGTCGTAGGCGCGAGTCAACAGGATGGGCGCGTCCGCGGGATCGACGGCGCCGTAGATACTGACGCCCCAGTCCCGATCGGCAGCGCGCGCGGCGCCGCGCAGGAAGCCGAAGACCGGATCGGTAAGGCTGAGCGGATGGGAAGGCGGTAGCTGGCAACCATAGGTCATGTTCATCTCCGGGATGGTGCGTCGTGTGCCGAGGCGTCCCGGGGGTTCAAACATGATGGCTCGCGGGTGGTAGGCGGGTTCCCCGGCCAATTGCCAGAGCGCCGTGGAGACCATGGTTTCCCACGAATACAGATTGGCCTGGAGGAAACTCATCCCGGACTGCGTGACGTCAGGGCGTTGGCGCAACGCCTTCAGGAGAACGCTGGGCGGCCCCTCCACCACCGCCTGGTGGTAGTGGTGTCGGAACGCCTCGAACATGCGTTCCGGCGTCCAATCGTGACGGAGAGCGGGATCCTTGGCGAAGCGGGGTCGGACGTCGTGGTCACGCGTCCCGACCGCGGGCTCGTCGAGGAAGAGCGCGGGCCCGAGGTAATGGCTGCGGTAGAGGGATTCGGGGTACGGAAGCTCGGCGACGCTCGGGCCCCAGTGATAGACCGAGGCGTTCTCCACCCAGGCCGCCTGCTGACGATCCACGCGCACGACGGTGGCGCCGGCTTCGAGCAACTGCTCGTAGTCGGCGCGTTCCATGCGGACCATGGGATAGTCGGAACCATCAAAGCGACGGGCGGTCTCGTGAGTGCGCGCGTTGCTCGGCAGCCCGATGCGCAGATGCGGTCGGAGGGCGATGCGAAGCGAATCCGTGGGAACGGCGGGGAACGCGCCGGAGCTCGCCGGATCGAGTCGGTAACGGGCGCCGAGCAGGCGGGTCTCTGCGTTCCGGATGCCGTGGGAGAGAACGCCGGAGGAGGAGTCGGTGGTGGGCCAGAGATAAGGCCAGGCGCCCGTGCTGGGAAGCACGGCACCCCCGCGGTCCCGGTCGAGGAACTCACGCGGCGCGCGCTGGGCTTCCTGGAGCAGGTAACGTCGCGTGACCCGTTCGTCGTGGTCGAGATCCCCGGATACGAGGTCCTGAGTCAGCAACCAGAGGGTGAAGGTCTCGCCATTGGCCTTGGTGGCCTCGAGGGCCACCCATTGCGCGGGCGGCGAGTCCGACGATTCGATCGGCCCCAGCGCAAGGCGGAACCATGCCACATCCGAAGCGCGCGGCGGCTGGGGCTCCGACCAGCGATACACGGCGACGTCGCCCGGCGTTCCGAGCGGATAAACCGGCGTGGCAGCACGTGTGTCGGCGAGCCAAGCCGAGGCCAGCGGCAGCAGGACGAAGCACAGAACGAAACGCGCCCAGCAGCACCTCGCGTGACCGGACACGGCGGGGGAGTTCACCGGGTCACCCTACCTATTCCGCCCCGCCGCGGACCAGCCCACCGTGCAGCACCGGGACACTGGAACTCCTGGGGATGCGCACGCGACTCCGGCGCCGCAGGCCCACTGGGTGGCAGGTGACGCCCCGCGCGGCAGGCGCGAGGTCGAACAATCCCTTGGCCAGGCCTTGCTGAAATGCCAGCTTCATGCCGATCTGGAGCAGTTCTAAAAGCGTGACGACCACCTTCGGCAGTGCCAGTGAACCTGCCGAAGAGCGCCGTTGACCCATCGCCATCATGCCAACCGAGATCGAGGCCTTTGAGGAATTATGTGCCGCGCGTGCCACTAAGTTCGTCGAGGAATGGCTGGCCATGGAGGGAATCGAGGAAGCCCAGGCCCTGTTGAGCGCCTGCAAATCCTGGACGCACAAGATGCCGAAGTTCCTGAGGGCGCTTGATGAACTCTTCGCGGATCGTATCGCGACGGAGGAACAGAGGATCGAGGCCAGACGCGCCCTGGCCGCCCAGGCTCGAGACGTCGCCGATCAGTCTGCCAAGATCGTCGCCAAGCACGAGGAACGCACGACGCCGCCGACGGGGGATCCCAAGCTCGATGCGCTCCTGGCGGACTGCGAGCGGACGATGGCCATGGGCCGTGATTCTCACGAGCGCATTGCCGAGACGAACTACGAGCAAGCCAGGCGGCTCGAAGACAAGCTGCGCGCTCCGGTAGTGGGGCTCGAGCAAGCGAGAGCAACCGCCATCGCGGCCTTCACGGCCGTCGGGGAGGAGATCCTCCGCTCCCATGACGCGCTGTGCGACGAGGAGCGCCTGCACATTTTTAGGGAGTACCTCGTCGAACAAGCGAAGCTGCTCCCCCACCTGCAGCATGTCTTTGAGCAGGCATCCACGATCCTGGAGAGCCTGTGGAACGCCGCCA
>JADLFD010000795.1 GCA_020845805.1 Verrucomicrobiales bacterium
CGCAGGATCAGGAGTGACGCTGCTCCCAGGCCACAAAGCATGTGCCACTGAAACAACCGACTCCCCTCGTCCGCGACGAGAGCAAGGGCGATCGAAGCGGTCAGCAGGAAGGCGAACCCCCAATGAAAGAAGCGGGTGGGCAGATCCCAGATCAGGATTTTACTCATGGCGTCGCCACGATCGCCGCCGCCGCGTTAGAGTATCGCGAGCCGAAGGTTAGGATTTCCTTAACCCACGTGAGCCCGGTTGAAGGCAAGTGCGATCTCACCAGCCCGATCACACCCAAGGCCGCCAATCTAGATGGCGATGACCACCATTCCTTTCCCCGTGCATCAAACGCCTTCGATTCCGAGGCAAGGCCGCTCCCATGCAGACCCGGGGAATCCCATTGCGGGAACCCAGACGCTGAGATCCGTGACCCGTTGGGGCCGGCGCCACGGCCTCTCCCCGTTGAGAGGCGCGACGAGGGCGGAAACGAAGCCGGAAGCGAGGCCGGTTTCCGACCCTCAACCTCGGCGCGAAAGGACGACTCTCTCCCTCCCGTTGGCCCCAAACTCCGTGGCCCAACCAGGGGGTCAGGTGGTCGTCGGCCAATGTACACAATTCCACTGAGCAATTTTACTCACGAATTGAGTAATCTTGCCAAAGACTTCATGCGGATATACCTAGGTTGCTGTGACTTTCCAGAGAACGGTGGTTTCAGAGGTGCTGAAAGCCTTGGCCGGACCCAAGCCCTGGATCCAGGCGCTCGTCGGACCCCGGCAGGTCGGCAAAACCACCGCCGCGCTCCAGATCGAGCAAGCCCTCGGTTGGCCGACCCAGGTCGCCTCGGCCGACGCCCCGGTTCCGCATCCGCCGGAGTGGATTGAATCCCAATGGAGGGTGGCCCGCGCGCGCGCGGACGAAAACAACCCCCGCGTTCTGCTCGTCCTCGACGAAATCCAAAAAGTCCCAGGCTGGAGCGAAGTTCTGAAGCGGCTATGGGATCTCGAACTCCGTGAATCGGGTCCGGTTCAACCTCTGATCCTCGGATCCTCGGCCCTGCTCGTGCAGCGGGGGCTGACCGAGAGTCTGGCGGGGCGATTCTTCCTGCATCGGTGTCCCCACTGGGACTGGCCTGAATGCCGGCAGGCTTTCGGCTGGAGTCTGGACCAATGGCTCTACTTCGGCGGTTACCCCGGGGCCGCGGCGGTGGCGCAGGACGAGTCCGTGTGGCGACGCTACGTGAATGATTCCCTCATCGAAGCGGTCTTGGCCCGCGATGTCCTCCAGATGCAGACCGTGGCCAAGCCCGCGTTGCTCCGGCACCTGTTCGGCTTGGCCGGCCGGTTCCCCGCCCAGGTGCTTTCGTACAACAAGATGCTGGGCCAACTGCATGATGCAGGGAACACCGTCACCCTGGCCCACTATCTCACTCTCTTGGGCACGGCTTATCTGGCGAGCGGTCTGGAACTATTCTCCGCCGGACATGTCCGGCGACGCGGCAGCAGTCCGAAGCTGGTACTCTGGAACAACGCCCTGGTGAGCGCTCCCGGACCGCTGTCGTTTGCCGAGGCCTTCCGCGATGGTCCCTGGTGGGGACGACTGGTTGAGAACGCGGTGGGCGCGAGGCTCCTTCAGGAATTGGTGGGACCGGAGTGGTCTGTGACCTACTGGCGGGAAGGGGACGCGGAGGTCGATTATGTCGTGCAACGCGGTTCCCGAATCTGGGCGATCGAGGTCAAGAGCGGCCGACCGCGCGCCGTCCGCGGACTGGAGGCCTTCAAGCGTCGGTACCCCTCCGCGGAATCGTGGATCGTGGGTGGCGATGGTCTGTCGCTCGCGGACTACTTCAGCCGGCCCGCAACCGCATGGTTTCGGTAGCATGCCGTCCGAACGGGACTCGTGGCTCTTTCGCCACCTATCAGCAGCTTCCTCAAGAAGTGGGATTCGACCTCGATTGGATGGGCTACGACCCGGTTTCGGTCTGGGCGTAGTCGGCGAACTTGGGGGCGGCCGGGGTGACGACCAGGGAGGACTTCTCGCGTTTGACTTGGAGTTCGCGAAGCCGATCGCGCGCCTCGGCAGGGTTTGCGGGTCTTCGTGTCGCACTCAGCGCACCCAGACGGAGCCTTGGGAATCCACGGCCGGCATCCAGGGCGTAGAAACGGTGGTGGCGGGGCCAGAGGCCGCGGTTGGGCTGTTGGCGGCCGTCTAATGCTTTGACGAACCGGCAAGCCTTAGGTACGAAGCCGTTCTGTGGTTGCCTGGCCATTCGGGTCGTATCCGGATTCGAATGTGTCACCAACCGTGTCACCGACGCAGGCGGGGGTCCGAACTGAACAGGTGACCGTTGGATAATCAGCAGCGCGCGCGTGGCGGAATGGCAGACGCGCCAGACTTAGGATCTGGTTCCGAAAGGAGTGGAGGTTCAAGTCCTCTCGTGCGCACCACATCGGCGACCGGTGCTCGCGAACGAGTCCTCACCATCTCGAACGAGGAAACCCGGAGGGCGGGATGGCGGACAGGGTCACGGGTGACGTCGGGATTCCCACGCATCGCCTTCGCCTTCGCCTTCGCTTCGTTGAGGATGGGCGTGGCGCCTCTCAGCGTGCCTTAGTACGGGGCGGTGCCCGACAACTGGAGCAAACCGGCACTCCGGCGGCGGATCGCGACGCGACGCCTTTGTTCCCCGCCGGCTTGCTTCTGCGCCGGCCTGCGCTAGCCATGGGGCTTCATGTTTCTGAAAACGAAGGTAGTTCTAGGGGCCACACTGGCCGCGGCGGCATTGTCCAC
>JADLFD010000796.1 GCA_020845805.1 Verrucomicrobiales bacterium
CGCTCTTTTATGCCGGATCGAATCGGTGGTTCGCCCAGGAAAATCCGGGGTAAATCGCAAACTATGCGGCATAAAACCGGATCCGGCATAACCCCGCTTATTCCGCATGCGGAATAAGCGGCGATCCCTCGCCCTCGGAAGCCGACGTGCGCGTGACCCGCGAGCTCTGTCGTGCCGGACAACTGTTGCGCGTCGAGGTCCTGGACCACGTCATCGTCGCCGGCCCGCACCACGCCTCCTTGCGCGCGTTGGGGTACTGCCTCTTGTGACCGGTACCCGCCCCGGCGCGTCCCTCGGGATTCCTGGCCACTCTCGCCCCAGCCTTCGTTGGCGGACCAACGCTTCTGCTCCGAACGTCCCGTGGATCCCGCCATGCCCACGCCGCGCTTCTCTGGCCCGCCGCACGACCGACATCGCCACCGCGACGCCGGCTCCCACGCATGCTGCTCGCCGATCCCGCGAACTCCGACGGGTCGGCGCCCCTCGCTGGACGTGCATTTCTCGTCCCGCACCGACGAATGGAGCACGCCCCCCTGGCTCTTCGACGCCCTCGACCACGAGTTCGGCTTCACCCTCGACGTCTGCGCCACCGCGGCCAATGCGCGCTGCGCCCGCTTCTTCACCCGCGCCGAGGATGGACTGCGCCAATCCTGGGCCGGCGAGGTTTGCTGGATGAATCCTCCTTACGGCGCCGGAATCGCCGCCTGGATGCGCAAAGCCCACGCCGCCACGTCCGAGGAGGACGCCACCGTGGTGGCCCTCGTCCCCTCCCGCACCGACACGCGCTGGTGGCACGAGGTGGTGATGCACCACGAAATCCGACTCTTCCGCGGCCGCCTGCGTTTCGGCGAGGCCTCCACCTCGGCTCCGTTCCCCTCGGCGGTGGTGGTGATGCGCCCGCGCGGGTTCCGCCTGGTGAGCTTCCCCAAAGTGCCCGCGGCCACCCCTGCCGCCGTCGAACCTTCCCCTTCGGCCGGACCACTCCCCGCCGTGACCTCCTAAGTGCCGCCTCCGCCCGGGCGCCCGGGAGTTGGGGTCCAGGTGGAGCACAGGCCCCGCCAGGGGGACCCCGTCCCAAGGGGTCGCGGCCCGCCGCCCGAGCAAGACCTGGAGGCCAATCCCCGGGGGCCCTACCCTCGTCCGGCGCGCGTCACGGCCCCGGTCCCCGTGCCCCGCCGGAAGCCCCCCGTCGCCGGGGTCGACTCCCGCCCGATGCCCCCGCCGGCGAACGCCGCCGCCGTGGTTCTTCGGCACCGGCCAGGGTGTAGAGCTCGGCCACCGGCACGCCCAGCGCCCGCGCGACCCGCACCACCTCGAAATCGGCGAGCCAACGCACCTGCGCCTCGATCTTGGCCCAGGTTCCCCGGCTGACGTCCCACCCATCCACATTCAATCGCGCCACCAGCATGGGCTGGGTGAGCCCGAGCCGGTAGCGCACCTGCCGGATGACCGGTCCCAGGAGATTGCGGGGGGCTGCCTTCATGTTCCGAATTCGGAGCTTGACCCTGATCCCCCGAGGATCACGGTTGGCTCCGAATTTGGAGCACCCGCCCCCGGGCGGGACGCCCCTTCGACCGTCACCTTTCGCTCGTGTTCCTCGCATGAACCTCCATCGTTTACTCCCCACTCCCGCGCCCCAGAGCCCTTTGCCTTGTGCCGGCGGGCACCGGTGTCCCGACCTCTTCCAATTGGATTCCGGGGACATCGCGGTCCTCGGTCTCGACATCACCGAAGCCGCCGAACCGCACCTCCCCGCCGGCAGCGGCTGCGGTCCCGGCGAACGCATCGTCCGCATCCCCCGCGCGCTGCTCCAGGCCGCGCTGGCCCACCTCCAGAGCCCCCACCCCTCGGATCCTCCCCGCACGTCCTGACCTCGGCCCACCGTCCGCTGCCCCCGCTATCCCCCGGGGCCCCACTCCAACGTCAGCTCCGGTCCCGGCCGTCCCTGGCCCTCCGTCCGCGCCCCGACTCCCGCACGGCCCCGCGGCATTCCCGCGCCGGCGCCCCGCGTGGCCTCGGCCACCTCATGCGCCAGGAGCTTGGGCCGACTCTCGCTCCACCGGGTGAGGAGCGGCGTCAGTTCGGGAGTGGCCAGGTAGAAGCGCGTCGCGCCCCGGGCTCGGGAGGCCTGCACGTAGACCAGTTCCCGCGACGTCACCCCCTCCGCTGGGACGAGCACGTACACCTCTTCGGCGGTCATGCCCTGCGCCCGGTGGGTGGTGAAGGCGTAACCCAACTGCAGATGCGGATACTGGCGGGGATCCACGGTCACCGACCGTCCCTGATCCAGCCGGACCTGAAGTCGCCCAGCGTCACTAGCCATCACCGTGCCCAGCTCGCCGTTGAAAACCCCCAAGGTGGGACTATTGCGGCGAAAGAGCACCCGATCCCCCGGCGAGATGCGCTCCGCCCCGACCTCCACCGACGCCCCCGAAAGCGCCCCCGCCTGCGCGCGCAGGCCCTGGGCCGCCGCGTTGAGTCGCGCCACCTCGGTTTGCGTCCCCGCCAGAATCACCCGTCCCTCCGGATCCGCCACGCCCGTGAGTGCCCATTCCTCCATCAACCGCCGCTCCACCTCGGAGAGCTGCGCGTGCCGCGTCACGTGCCCCCGAGCGTGAAACGCCTCCAGCGCGACTGCCGCCCGACCTTCGGCGAAATCCCGCACCGCCTGGCGTGCCCACGGCTCGCGCTGACGCACAATCTCGGTCAGCGACACGACCTCGCCGGCGCGTTCCAGGGCCGCGAAGCCGCCGCCGGGATCGATGGCCTGCAATTGCCGCGCGTCGCCGGCCAGCACCAGCTTGGCCCCGCTGCGCACACAGGCCACGGTGAGATCGCGCAAGGCCCGCGTGCCCACCATGGCCGCCTCGTCCACCAGCAGCACCGAATGGGCGGACAAGGCCGCCTCGCCCCGCCGCCACTGCGCCAGGAGGGCATGCACCGTCTGGGAGGGAATCCCGCTCGCCTCCTGCAAGCCGGAGGCCGCCTTGCCGCTCAGGCAGGCCCCCTGAACCGCCGCGCCCTGCAGATCCCAGATCTCCCGCGCCACGCGGAAGGCGTACGACTTACCCGTGCCCGCCAGGCCATTCACCAGGTGCAACCCTCCCGCACCGGCGGTCACCGCCGCCACGGCGAGACGCTGTTCCGGACGCAATTCCGGGTGGGCCTCCAGAACGAGGGACACCACCGGCGAGAGCGCCGGGTCCCCGGGCCGCTGCGCCTGACTCAGCACCGCGGCGGCGGACAGGAGTTCCGCTTCCGCCCGCCACAGCTCAGGCGTGGTGAAGCGCGCCTCGTGTTTCCAGGTTCCCACGGCCAGCAGAGCCGGCGAACGCAGCACTTCATCCCGGATCCGCAACACCTCCCGGGCTCCCAAGCCCCGTCCCTGCGCCTCATCGCCCAGGGCGCGGGTGAGGGCGCGCGCCGCGAAGTGACTGTCGTGTCGGGTGACCTCGTCCAGCGCGTAGTCGGCCGTGAGCCGTCCTTCGACCTCAGGATCGCGCGGACGCGGCGGTTCGCGTTCGAGCAGGGACAGCGCCTGTGTCGACCCCCAGCCATACGCGCGCCCGATGGCCTGCCAGGCCTCCAGCAACATCGCGCGCGGCGGCGACCGTTTCGGTGCCCGGGTCTCGAAGGCCACGGCCTCTGCCGCCCTCGCCCCCGACCAACCGCGCTCGGCAAGAACCCGTTGGATTTCCTGGCGTCGTTGGGAAAACGCCAGGCGCAGCGCGTGATCCACGCCCGCCAATTCGAAGCTGCGCCCCTCGCGCACCAACGCGAGTCCGAGACGTCGTTCCAACTGCACCGCCAATTCGGCGCGGAACAAGGCGTCGGCCGCCTGCTGATGCCGGTACAATTCCCGGGGATCGAGGGCGCCGGTCGATCCATCGGAGCGAACCCCGACATTGAGCAGCACGGCGTGGGCATGCACCTGCGGATCCAAGGCGCGGCTGCACCCATGCAGATACACCGCGAACACCAGGTCGGCCCGTTCCCGGTGGACCCCGTCCTCCCCGCGCCGCGCGACCGCGCCGACCTGCTCCAGATAACCAACGCCCGCCTCGACCGCCTCCACCACCGCGCGTTCCACCCGTGAGCGCGCCCACTCCGGCACCTGGCTCCAAAAGGTGCTCACCGACTTGGGCACGCTCCAGGTGAAATCCCAGGCGGCACGTCGATGCACCGACCCCGCATTGCGCACCAGCGCCTCGCCATGCTCGGGATGCCGTCCCTGGAACAACGTTCGAAAAGCCTCCGGCGCCACCTCACCGACCAAGCCCAGCCGCCGCGCGCCGGTGCCCATCCACCGACCCGGCGGTTCGTCGGCCTGCAGGTAGTAGTCATCGCGCGCCGCCAAATGCAGGTAGTACTCGGCAGCGCCGTCGCCGCGAATCGCCTTGGAAATCGACAGCACGTCTCGCTCGCCCCCTCTGGATTCAGCCAAACGCAGTTTAATGCGTGGTGTGTGGATCGGATTCTTCCGGGTCTGACGTCCCCGCGCCCGGCGCGTCCGCCCACGGCGGCCCGTCCTCCCCGGCAACTTCCCCGGCGTCCCCCCACCCCCAAGCCGCGGCATCGCCCGCGTCCCACGGACGCAGGTACTGGTCGGACTCCGGACGCGGCAGCGCCCCGGGCACCCCAGGGTCCGGCGGCACCAAGTGTCGACTCAACCATTCTCCCGGAATCCGGTCGCGGTACGCCCCCACGGTAGGCGAGAGGAAGAAGGCCGATAGCCCCGTCGACGGATGCGTCTCCGGCAGTCCCAGCAATTCGGAATCGAGCACCACCTCGCGTTTCACGATCCCGTGCGACACCGACTCCCCCCGTGAACCCCCGCTCTCGAGGCCGAGGGAACGGAAGCTCCGGCTCTGGTTCTGGCTACGCGCGCGTTCCAACACCTCCCGACTGCCGAAGAGCCGCGCCGCCCACTGGGCAGTCTGGGGCCCATTCAACCGCAGCACCGCCTTGGAATTGCACTGCGCCAGAATCTCCTCGGCCACCTCGGGCCCATACACCTCCCGCATGCCACCCAGGTCCTGCAACCCCAAGACCACGCACGCCCCGGCCGTGCGACTCTTGGTCAGCAACCGACCCAACCCCTCCAGCTTCCCCATCTCCCGCACCTCATCCAGAAAGAGCCAGGTCTCGCCCACTCCGGCCGCTCCCGTGCCTGCCCGCGCCAGAATCAGTTCGCTCAGGCGCTGGAAGATCAACCGGTTCAACGTGTCGACCGCCACCCGGTGCGCCTCGTCATTGCCCAGCACCAGCACCGACTCCTCCTCCAGCCAGGCGCGCAGACTCACCTTCTCAACCGCCCGATCCCAACTCGCCGCAATCGTCTCATAGGGCGCGGTGCAGGTGAGCACGGTGGAAATGATGTTCTGAAACGTCCCGGCATGTTCGAAGTACGGCAGCAGATGTTGAGTCACTGCCTCGCTCTCCAGGGCCTGACGCAACAACTCCGGATCCCGCACCACCAGCAATACCTGCCGCAAGGTCCACCGGCCAGGGGCCCGCGCCAGGGCGACCAACAACACGCCATAGAGCAAATGTCGGGCGGCGTTGGCGAAGAACGGATTGGTATCCTTGTTCGACTGTGGGATGAGCAAGGTCGCCACCTGCAGGGCGGCACTGGGCGAGGTCACATCCGCCGCCAGATCCCAGGCCGACGCCCTTGCATCCAGGGGATGCAACAAATGCACCCGACACGACGGCCGCATCCCGGCCAGAAGCGGCAGCACATCCTGCTTGGCGTCATAGACCAGGGCGCGCCATCCGTGGCCCAACCCCACCCCGGGCACTACCGACTGGATTAAGAGCCTCTGCAAAAGTGTCTTCCCGCTGCCGGTGCTTCCAACATAGGCGAAGTGGCCGGGGCCTGAACGGCGCGGCAGCCGAACCTGACCGAATTGCAGCCCCGAACCCTCCCCGGCGCCGTCCCAGGTCGTGGGATCCCCCGCGCGCAAGGCCCGGCCCCGCCAGTGCACACTGGAAATCGCGCGCCGTCGTCGCCACCACGCCCGCACTCCCCCGGCGACCACCACCCCCAACACGCCCACCCACCAACCTTCCGCCCCCATCGTTCCGCCTCCTGGTCACTCCATCTCCCTTCGGGCCATAGCGTGCTCCTCCCCACCTCGGCAAGGGGTCATTCGGCGTCCATCGTTCCCTCCTTGCGACCTTCCTCCTGCAGGGGACTCCCGATCCGTGGGTGGGATGTGGTATACCCGTCAGGCGATGGAAGCGTGGGCGTGGTGGACGGATCATTGGCTGCAGGTGGTGCAAGGGCTGGGCATCGTGGGCAGCCTGCTGTTCACCGCCACCGCCCTGCGCCAGGGCGCGGTCAACCTCCGCCTCAACGCCCTGCTCAAACTCACCGAACAACACCGTCACCTCTGGAGCGAGGTCCATCGATCACCGGAACTGAGCCGCATCCTCTGTCCCGAGGTCGATCTTGTGCGTGATCCGCTGCGCCCGGCTGAGGAGTCCTTCCTCAACCTCGCCTGGGTGCACTTCCAGACCGGTTGGGAAATGGCCCTGCGCCATCGCATGGTTTCCGCCGAGGCCTATCGCCGGGATCTCGCCGAGTTCCTGGCTCTTCCGCTTCCCCGTGCCGTCTGGAACCAAACGCGCGACGTGCGCGACCCCGCGTTCGTCGCCTATGCCCAGACCCTGCAGCACACATGCGTGACTCCAACCCGAGATCCCGATGAGCCAACTCATTGAACAGGCGAAGAAGCCGTCTCGGGGCTTTTGACGAACCCTGTATGAACCCAACGAAGGAAAGAGCATGGGTGCAAGGGTCCCACTTCGGATAGTTCGTGAACTTCATTGACTATGACACGACACTTTGGGAACTACACGAGAAGATCTGCATTGAAGGGGCAACTGTACCCCTCGTAGATTTTCCAACTAGGTCCTGCTCGAACCAATGCCGATGACCAAGCTACCCGACGGGCCCATTCAGGGTCCAACCAATCACAGGGTGCCCCCGCTAGGCTAAGCGTCTGCTGTGCACGAACCGCTGTGCCCCGCTACCTTCATGGGGGACAATCTTCGAACTTCCCCGGAATACTCTCTCGCATCACGCCTATGACGTCAAAGAACTATCACAGGGCATCTGTGCGGCTCGCGTGCGTTGCGGTCACTACGCTCATCCATATCCTGAGTGGAAGCACACTCGCAAACCAACCTTCAAGGGCTGAGGCCAATGGAGGCGATGGCCATGCGGAGGCACAGGAACGGCAAAGGGCACAAAAGTCTCATTGGCCGAATCACCTGCTCCATTCGCCCGCCGAGCCGGTTCCCGGGAACGGAATCCTCATCACCTCCGAAATTGGACAAGACACTCTGTTTGGGGTCCGCAGCAACCCGTTTGAGCTCGGCTTAGGCATGCGTCATCCGCTAGCCACTGAATTCTCATTCGTCCTTAACCCTCTTAGGCTCTGTGGGAGAATTTGTGGGTTGAGACGGAGATCGTTCCACCGGCGCGCACGCACGGCCGCCAGCGTCGCGGACGCCGCTGGCATCCGGCGTGCAGAGGCGCCTCGCGCGTATCGCGGCCAACG
>JADLFD010000797.1 GCA_020845805.1 Verrucomicrobiales bacterium
TACGGCCTCGACGCCGCGGAATTCCTCGAACCGGCCTCGTCCTTTCGGACCTTCAACGAGTTCTTCTTTCGCCGGTTGCGTCCGGACGTGCGTCCTGTGGATTCGGCGGCGGAGGCGGTGGTGTTCCCGGCCGATGGTCGGCATCTGGGTTTCGAGAGTTTATCGGCGGCGGAGGCGTTTTTTGCGAAGGGACAGCGGTTTGATCTGGGGGCGTTTGTGGCGGACGCGGCGTTGGCGCGGCGGTATGCGGGCGGGGCGGCGGTTTTTTCGCGCCTCTGCCCGGTGGACTACCACCGCTTCCATTATCCGGTGGCGGGGAAGGTGACGGGGCCACAACGGATCGAGGGTGTGCTGGGGTCGGTGAATCCCATCGCGCTGCGGCGTCGCCTGGCGTTTCTGTGGGAGAACCGACGGTGGCTGACCGAGATCCAGACGGAGCGGAACGGTCGGGTCCTGATGGTGGAGATTGGCGCGACGAACGTGGGCAGCGTGGTGTACACGGGCGCACCGTCCGGGGGTGGGGTGATGAAAGGGGCGGAGAAGGGCTATTTCCGGTTTGGTGGTTCGGCGGTGATGACCCTCTTCGAGCCGGGGCGTGTGAAACTGTCCGAGGACTTGGTGGCGGCGCGCGCGGAGGGGTTGGAGCTCTACGCGAAGGTGGGGGAGCGGATGGGGTGTTGGACGGCGTGACCGCGTCCGTTGGCTGCGGATTGGTGCGGTCCGTTCGCTGCCGGTCACGACCTGCAGGGCCGTGACCCGCCCTGGTCGGCATTTCCCCTCACGTCATTTCATCTTCGTTCATTTCAGGACGGGTGCGGCGACGATAATTCCGCCGAAGAGCAGCCAGGCGAGGAGGAGCGTCCAGACCACATTGACCAGCTGTGCCGCGGTGAAGGCGAGTGCGGGGCGTCCGCCCTGCATGGAGACCAGTTCTCCGAAGTGGGTTTCGAGGCCGATGGAGACGAAGGCCAGGGCGAACCAGAAGTTGCGCAGTCCATCGAGGACGGGCTTGGTGGATTTCACCGTTGCCGGGTCGACGGCGAAGGAGAACACGATGGAGGCGGCGACGAAGCCGAGCACGAATTTGGGGAAGCGATCCCAGATGACACGGGCGGAGGGACGCTCGTTGGGATGCTGGGTGTTGCGCATGCTCCACCAGATGGAGAGCAGGAAGGCGGCGACGCCGATGAGGACGTTCTGGGAGAACTTCACGATCACGCCGGCTTTCATGGCCTGATCGCTGATGAGTTGGCCGGCGGCGACGACCGAGCCGCTGGTGTCGAGCGTGCCCCCGAGCCAGGCGCCGGCGACGGCATCGGGCAGGTGCCAGGCTTTGGCAGCGAGGGGCATGAGGACCATCATGGGCGCGGCGACGATCAGCACGAGCGAGGTGATGTAGGAGAGCTTCTTGCGATCGCCCTGGATGGCGCCGCAGGCGGCGATGGCGGCGGAGACGCCGCAGATGGAGACCGCGGTGGAGAGCATGACCGCGAGTTCATCGTCGACGCGCAGTTTGCGGGCGATCCAGTAGGCCACGTACCAGACCACGGTGACCACGAGGATGGCCTGGGCAATGCCGAGCAGCCCGGCGCCGAGCAGTTCTTGCACGAGAACATTGGCCCCCAGAATGACGAGTCCGGACTTGATGTAGAACTCGGTGCGCACGGCTTCGCGGAGCCAGTCCGGGACGCCGACGGTGTGGTTGATGACCAGGCCGAGGACGAGGGCGAAGAGAACGTATTCGAAGCCCCAATTCTTGATCGTGACGTTGCCGGCGAGAAGCTGTGCGGTCCAGGCGAGTGCCGCCACCACGGCAAAGCCGGCGAGGAAGCGGGGCAGTCGAGCCCCGAGGAGTGCGGCCCCCGGGGCGGCGAAGAGCAGCACGATCAGGGCGATGCCCGCGGAGCGGCCGAGGTTGGAACCGGTGAACACCGAGGCGAGGTCCCCCAAGGCCTGCCACTTGAACGAGGGCATCGCGGGGCGGAGCCCCGCCAATACGAGCGCGAGGATGGAGGCGCCAATGACCAGGGCGATCCAGTCTTCCACACGCCACCAGCGCGGGGCGTTCGGGGCCGAAGCGGGTGAGCTCACGCGTCCAGTGTGACCGACGGGCGGGGGAGGTGGCGAGGATCTGGTTGCGGATTTGGGTCGAGTCCGGGTCACCAAACCGGCACGAGGCGGTAGAAGCGCGAGGACTGGCGGGGCGCGGGGTCGTCCAGGGTCACGCCCGCCTCGCGGAGGGCGCTCCACCCGATCGTCTGCCAACGCGACAAGTCATCCGAAGCGTCGAGGCGATAGACGCGATCCAGGGCGCCGTCGAGGCGCAACGTCACGCGACCGGAAGGGTCGCTGGTGAGGAGTTGTGTCTGCAGCTGGTCGGGCTCGATCCAGTAGCGGAACGTGCGCGGCGTTTTGCCGGTGAAGTAGATCTCGTAGGTGCGTCCGGCCACGCCGCGAACCAGCGTCTCGGGATTGCCGGGATCGCGGAGGAACACGCCTGATCCGGGGGCGGATCCGTCGATCGGCTCGAGGTGCAGGCGGCCGGCGTGGGGGACGGTCCATTCCCAGACCAGGGTCCGCACCTGGGTGGGCTCGCCGTTGGGTTCGAAGGTGCCGGTGGCTTGGGAGGGGTCCCCGGTGAATTCGCCGGAAGAACCCGTGAGGATCCGGCGCGAGGCCCAATCGTCGTTGGGCGAGCCCGGGTCGAACCGGAGCTCGAAGGCAAACGCTTCCGGCCATTCGCGCGTGAGGGACCAGGCGATGGTTTCTCCGGGACGGACGTGCACTGCGGCGGAGCCGAGGGAGAACGAGAGGAGAGTGAGGGCTTCCGGCGTGCCCGGGGCGCGCACGATGTCCACTCGATCCCCTGGATTGGAGGCGTCGGTGCGAAGGTGGAGCAATCCTTCCGCGGGGGCTTGCCACGAGTACCACAGCGTGCCCTCGCGCGTGCCGGCGAGGTGGCCGGCTTCGGTGAGCGACGTGCCCTCGAGCCGTTTGCTGGTGGCGAGGGTTTCGTGCGTGAGGGGCCAGGAGCGGGACAACTCGAGGCGGACCATGGCATACGGCTCGGCCTGGAAGTCGAACGAGGCCGAGTAGGCGCTTTCCAGCCGGATCCAGTAGCGGGTGCCGGCTTCCACCGCGAATCCGTGGATCAGTGCATGCGTGCGCGGGACCTCGCGGCTGGATCGGAGTGGGATCGCGCGCAGGGAGGCGAGGTTGGAACCCGTGAACACCGATACACGCGCGGCTGCGCCCAGTCCCCAGGAGGACAGCGGCGGCGCCACCAGGTCCAGCGTCCCTGTGGCGGGTGCGGTCCATTGCCACCAGAGCGTGCGTTCGGTGGGTGCGGGGGGTTCCTCGGGCTCGACCGTCGCGGAGACGAACTGGGCGGAGAGCACGGCGGATTCCCCACTGAGCACGAGCGCCCCGGCGAAAGCGTCGTGGGCCGGTCGAGGCTCGAGGGTGGCGCTCCAGTTGCCGCGGGCCCCGTCCCCGGCGCGGCCGACAATCGCCAGTTGATAGGTGCCGGCCACGAGGTCGGCGTGGAAGAGTCCGGGTTCGGAGGCGGACTCGGTGAGGGCTACGGGTTCCAGGCCGCCGAGTTGGGTACCCCGATAGAGCCGGAGTGCGGCGGTGCCGGGGGACCACGTGCTCAAGCGGATGTGGAGACGGCCCTGGGGTGGGCTCAGCTCCCACCAGAGCGAACCGCTCTGATCGGGGTAGCCGTGATCCGGTTCGGTTTCGTCCAGGGAAGCGCGGCGGGTGATGAACTCGCGGGA
>JADLFD010000798.1 GCA_020845805.1 Verrucomicrobiales bacterium
CTTCCGCGGGAAGCCTAGCTGGCGCCAGGGGTGGGGCGTATTGGGTTCCACCGGGATTCATTTCCGTCCGGCACCTTCTGGCCGCCGGGGCATCCGTGGACCGACGGGATCGGCTGGGGCGGAGTCCGATGGAGATCGCCTGCGCCTCGGGGTCACTGAATCTCATGGAACGGCTGGCCCAGCATGGGGCGGATTTGAACCGCACCAACGCCCTGGGCGTGCCGGCCTGGCACGGGGTACTTGGGCAGCCCTCCCTGTTGCCCTATGCTGAGGAACCGTCGTTGGCCTACCGGGTGATCTCGTCACTTCCCGTGCCCTTCGCAGGGTTGCTGCAGCGCGTGGGCGTGGCGCCGTCGGTTCCGCAGGTGAGACCCGAATCCCCGCTCCGGCTGCTCCAGGCGTTGGGCGCGGATTGGGCGGCCACCAATGGGCTTGGTCAGACGGCGTTGCATCAGGTGTTGCTGGTGCGACGCGCGCGACGGGCCGAAGTGCCGGTGGGGTTTTGGGGGCCTCCGACAGCCACGCCGGGCACGGTGGGTCAGGAGTTGGTGAACCCGTTTCTCGGCGGCGTCCAGCTCCTGATCGACGCCGGGGCGGCGCTTGAAGCGCGCGATCAGCGAGGCGAAACCCCTTGGCTTCTGGCCTGGCGCCTCATCGATACCGACGTCGCGCATTTGCTGTTTCAGGCGGGCGCCGACACCCGTGCCGTGAATGCGGAAGGAATGAACGCGTTGCATCTCGTCTGCTTCGACGACGTGCCGAAGGGGGACGCGACCCATCTCGTCCCGCGTTTTCTGGGACCAGTCATTCCGCACCTGGTGCGACAAGGAGTGAACCCGCGGGCGACCGACGCCCAGGGGCGCACGCCGCTGCACTTCGCGGTGGCATTGCGCCATCCGCTCTTTGTCGCGGTGGAACTGGTGGAGGCCGGTGCGGATCCCCGCGCCAGGGATCACCAGGGGCGCACGCCGCTGGCGATGGCGGAGGCGTTGGGGCGGTCGGATCTGGTGGCGTACTTCCTGGACCCGGCCGGGGCGCATCCATTTCCCGAGCGTGCGGTCCAGGCGCCGTAAGGGCATCCCGACGTCACCTGGAGGCGTCGTGTTTCGCCGGGTTTCGGGGATCGGCTTGGAGCGCGTAGCGCGCGGAGGCCAATGAAACAGGCCTGAGATTCGCTCAGGTGCAGGGAGGAAAACCCTGTCGGAGGGTGGCCCAGGGGGCCTCGTGCGAGACGTCCACGATCGCGGGATCGGGGGCTTTCGATGGAGACAGGATGGCGAGGAAGATCAGTTTTTCGTCGAAGGGATTGTAGGTGCCGTGAACTTCGCCCTGGGGAATGAGGACCATCTCGCCCGGTTTGAGGATGCGGTGTTGTCGACCGATCCACTGTTCCGCCTGACCGGAGAGGATGTAGATGAGCTCCTCGCGAGTGGGGTGCGTGTGGAAGGGGTGGCTGTGGTGCGGTTCCATATTCGCGCGCACGAGAAGGAGATGTTCGTTGGGCACCACATCCGAGCGGCAGAGCCATTCTTCGAGCGTCCAGGGTGATTGGAAACGCACCGCGTCGGCGGCCGTGACGAAGCGGCGCAGGGAGAGATCGGCAGGCGACATGACGCGACAACTTTGCTGGCGCGGGGGATGAACGCAATCGGGAGGTGTCCCCCGCCACGGAAAGCGCTGCGGTTTCAGGTCCTCGGCTGGGCTGCCGATGTAGCCGAGGACGATCCGTGGTATCCCGGGGGCGGTCACTGGTTATGACCAGCGTGCTCTCAGAAAACTTCTGGGCATCGCGACGGCGGCGCGGTGAGGCGTCTTCTATCGCCGTTGCCGGTATCGTGGTCAGGGAGACACGCGGATCAGACGGTTTTCACCAGCATGAGCGACCTCAGCCTGCTCCGCGGCGTGCGCCGTGGTGTGTTTCTGCTTCTCATTTTCTCCCAGATCCTCGTCCACGGCGTTCGCGCCCAAGGCTGGCGGCACGTGGTGGAGTTCCAGGGCCAGCGGGGATCGGCTCTGGGCGGCGGCGTGGGGGATACGCTCTATGCGGGGTTGAACAGCGGCGAGGTATTCCGATCTGATGACAACGGCGTGACCTGGACCCGCATCACCCAGGGGTTGGTGGATGATGCCGGGCGCATGCTCGTGCCTAAGGCGTTCGTGGTAACGCCCTCCGGCCGCGTGATTCGTGGCGGCGACAATGCCTCGTGGCAGAACAAGGCGGGGTCACCGATTTTCGTTTCCGATGACCGTGGGGCGCGGTGGACGGAGATTCCGCTTCCGTTTGCCAGCAGCGCCCGCAATCCGGCGGGTATTGGGGTGAGCGACCTGGTGGTGCATCAGGGGGCGATCTATTTCTCCGACGTCCTGTCCGAGGGAGTGTGGAAGAGCGTGGACGACGGGCGCACCTGGGCCGCGTCGGGAACCGACCTGCCCACGGTGCCGTTCATCGGGTTCGCCAAGACCTACTATGCCGTGGCCAGCGCGGGAGGGGCGTTGCTGACCGTGGAAGCCACGCGAGGAGTCCACCGTTCCATCGATGGAGGCCAGACCTGGACGCAGTCAGTGAAGGGCATCCCGGGAGTGGCGAACAGTCCCCTGGTCGGGGGCCGAACGTGGACGGGTCATGACATCGTGGGCGCGGCGGACGGCACGGCGTTCGCGGTGGTGGACAGCCGGCTCTATCGCAGCCGCGACGCGGGAGCCTCGTGGGAGGAGGTGGGCGCGGGTCTGATCGTAAGCCCGAACCCGTTTGTGCCCACCGTCATTCAACCCGCTGTCCGCAAGGTGGAGTTGTTGGGGGACCGGGTGTACGTGACCTCCACCGACGGCAACCCAAGATTTTTCGAGGGCACGGCGCTGGGCGATTCCTGGGCGGAGCTGCCGCGCATCGCGGTGGGTGGGGAGCAGGCGAGCATACTCTCGCAATCGTTCGCCGCGTATCAGGATGCGTTGTACGCGGTGGGCACGAACGGCATTCATCGTCTCGATTTGGGGGCCGCCGTGCGCACCCCGCTTCTGCCCGTGGTGGAGACCCGTCCTGCCGGGCCGTTCGGAGTGAACGAGGGAGGAACGCTGCAAATCCAGTCGATGGTGCGCGGTACCGCGCCGTTCACCTACGAATGGCGGTTGGGCGGCGAGCTGCTGGCGGGTCAGTCCGGGCCCCTGCTGAATTACACGCCCGGTCCGGGCTCCGTGGGAGGGGAATTGCGGCTCGTGGTGCGCAACGCCGCCGGAAGCGTCACCAACATTCTGGGTCCGGTGAGCGTCGCGCCCGTGGCGGTGGGAGTCGTGGACTATGCTTTTCGCCCGCAGAACCCAGGCGGTGCCGGGGTGTCGACGATGGCGTTTGGCCCAGACGGTTCGGTGTACTACGGAGGCGTGTTTACTTCGCCGACCGAGATGTATACCGGAGTGCGGAAGGCTGGATGGGACGGGACGATTGACACCGCGTTTGTGACCGGCGCGGTGATCGGTGCGGGGTCCGGTCCCGGGGCTGGCAGTGGCACGCCCACGTTTATTTTGCCGATGGGGGATGGTTCGGTGCTGGTGGGCGCGTCGGGGACCTACTACCGCCGATTGCGCGCTGATGGGTCGGTGGACACGTCCTGGCCCGTACCTGCCGAAGCCAGCAACAGTCCGCGAAAACTGCTTCGGCTGGCCGACGGCAAGTATCTCGTGGGGGGGGCAGGGGCAGGGGGTGTGTTTCGTTTGAACGCCGACGGGACGCTCGACAGGACGTTTCAGGGGCCGACGAGCCTCGGTCGGGTCCAACGCAACTACGTGAACGATCTGGCGGAGCTTCCGGATGGCCGCATCCTGATGGCCGGCTACTTCAATGACGTCGACGGTGTCCCGCGGGTGGGTTTGGCGCGACTCCTGCCCGGGGGTGCCTTGGACCGATCGTGGGTGCCGGCGGCACTGCCGACCGGATCCGAGGTGAAGGTCATCACCGTCCTCCCCGAGGCGAAGATCCTATTCGGCGGTGCGTTTGTGACGGTGGGCGGGCAGCCGCACCGCAACCTGGCGCGATTGCATGCGGACGGCACGCTGGACGACTCGCTGGGGGATCTCATCCCCAACACCACGCCGGCCGGAGTGGTGAACGCCTTGGCCCAGCAACCGGATGGTCGCGTGTGGGTGGGCGGGGCGTTCCGCGGGGTGGCGGGCCGGAGTTCCCTGTTCCGCCTCAACCTGGACGGCACTGTGGACACCACCTTTCCGGATCTCGAGTTGCGGCAGAACTCGGACGCGACGCCGGTTCCGGTGATGTCCCTGGCACTGACCGCGGACGGTCGGCTTTGGATTGGCAGCAACGGGGGCCAGGCAGGGGGTCATACCGTGGGTCAGCTGTTTCGCATTCGCACGGACCTCGAAGGGCCCACGCTCGCATACGGGGGTTGGGATCAGACGCCGGACCTGGGTAGCGCGGTGGTGTTGCGCGGGGCGGTATCCGGACCTTTCACAAGCGTGCAATGGCGGTTCCAAGGCGTCGCTGTTCCAGGCGGCACGGCCCTGGAACATTTCCTGCCCAGCGTCTCTCTGGCGGACTCGGGGAGGTATGACCTCGTCGTGGTTTCGGCTGGGGGCTCGCACACCAGTGCTCCGGTCCAGGTGCGCGTGCGTGGCGGGGTCGTGATCGACCAGCCGCCCGTGGCTGGCGTGGGTCTGGTTTCGGGCTCGGCGAATTTCGCCGTCAGCGCGTTTGGTCGGCTGCCGTTGAGCTATCAATGGTTGCAGAATGGCGCCGTGCTGGTGGGGGCGACCCATCGATCCCTGACCCTGACCAACCTGTCGCTCGATTCGGCGGGCGACTACACCGTGCGCGTCACGGGCGGTGACGGTTCGGTGGCGGTCAGCGAGCCTGCGTATCTCAGCGTGATCAGGGTGCCCGGCACCCTCGACGCGGGCTTCCGTGTAGGATTGTTCAAGACCACCACCTTCACCGTGTTCAAGGACCTCGAGTTTCTCCCGGACGGCCGGGTGGTGGTCTGCGGCAATTTCGCCACTTCGGTGGGCGGGCCCAACGCCGGACTGGCGCGCCTCACGTCCGATGGGGCGGTGGACCCGACCTTCCAGTTCGATCCCTCGGGGGCCACGGAATTTCTGGGTGTTGAACGGCAGGCAGACGGGCGATTGGTCGTGCTGGTACGTCACAGCCTGGGATACGAGGTGCGCCGGCTGCTGGAGGATGGCACCCTGGACCCGTCATTCAACGGTCCGGATTTGGAGGCCAGTCTGGATCTCCAGGTAGCGCCGGACGGCGGCATCCTGGTCCTCGGCATGCAAGGCGTCACCCGACTCGATGCTACCGGTGCCGTGGACGTAGCGTTCGGTCAGCGTGCGCAACTCCGTGGTCCCGCGCAGTCCCTTTCGATCGACGACCAAGGCGGCATTTATGTGACCGGGCAGTTCAGCGCGGCGGGTGAGTTGCCTGGCGCCCAGATGGTGCGATTGCACTCCGACGGAACACGTGACCTCCTTTTTGCGCCGACCAACGTGTTCTCGAGCCAGTGGACGGTGACCGCAGTCACCGGGGGAGCGCTGGTCGGAGATCTCAACGGGTTCCGGCGATTGGACTCCCGGGGAAGGCTCGATTCCGAGTATGCGTGGGGATCGCCCCTCGCGGTTTGGGATCTGACCGTGGGCGGAGGCCTGGTGGGCGTGCTGCCTACCACCACGGGCGATGGTGTGCTGCGGCGTGCCGATGGGACCGGCGCCGACCCGGTCAGTACGATGAAAGTTCCCGTGTCGTTCAACGGGTATTCGTTTCTGCGTGTTGCGCCGGAGGGAGCGTTCTGGGTGGCACTGGGTGGCAACGGATTGCCGGCCGATCCCACCAATATGCTCTACAAGCTCCAGGGCACCGTGACCCCGCTGGCGTTGGTGAGCGCGCCCCTTTCGCAGACCGTCGAGAGTGGCGCGCCGGTCACCTTCACGGCGGCGGCGACGGGCACCTCGCAAGTGCGATATCAATGGCGTCGCAACTCCGTCGCCCTTGTCGGCGAAACGAATGCCGCCCTCGTGATTGCCGCAGCACGAATCTCCGACCGCGGCGACTACACCGTTGTGGTGAGCAATCGCTCGGGATCGCTGGAGAGCCGGCCGGCCACGCTGGTGGTGCTGGGCGCGCCAGAGATCCTTGCCCTGCGTGGCGGCGGTGCATTGGGTCTGGGCGATTCGCTGTCACTCTCGGTGAGTGTCCGCGGAGTCGGGCCGATCACCTTTCAGTGGCGTCGGCAGGGGATCTCCCTGCCGGGTGCGACCCATGACCACCTGTCGGTGCGTGCCGTAGCGGCCACCGATGCGGGGGCCTACGAGGTCGTGGTGACCAACCCGCTCGGATCCACCACAAGTTCGGTGGTGCTCGTGAGTGTACTCCGGCAGCCGGGCGCGGTGATCGGCAGCTTTACCGGCGGATCGGCGGGGGCTGGGAGGGAGCTCAACGTATTGCCCAGCGGAGATTTCCTCGTCGATGACAAGGCCTATACGCGATTCGGCGAGCTGCGGTTTCGTCTCTCCTTCCCGGATGGCACCTCCACTGTGCTGAGGGATCGCATCGCGGTGGATCCCGCGCAGCAGCGCATCTATGCCGGACCCACGCGCCGTGTCCGGGCATACGACATGGAGGGGTCCTTGCTGGCCGATTACGCGGGACCGGCGGCCAACGTGCGGCTCGTGCGCGTAGAAGCCGCGGGTACGGTGCTGCAATCCACCGAGGGCGCACCGCAACCCTTTCAACGATTGGCTGCTACGGGTGCGATCGATCCTGGATTTGCGCCCGCCGCGCGGCCCGGGTTGGATGCCTTGCCGCTCCCGGACGGGACGACGCTCGTCCTCTCGTTTGGTCAGACCACGGTGGGCGGCAGGGTGGTGTACCACACCCTGCTGGATCGGCTCCTGCCTCAGGGCGCACTGGATCCCGCCTTTGGAAGAGTCACCAACGTGTTTGCCGCCGGAGGCCAGGCGACGCGCATGGCTCGCGATCGGAACGGGCGCATTCTCATCCTGGGTGGCACGGGAACTGCGGAGACCAACCGCATTGTGCGCCTCCACGCGGACGGGACCCGGGACGACACGTTCGTTTCCCCTCGGATCAACGGTGAAGTCACGGCGGTGGTGGAGCAGCACAATGGTCGCCTGGTGATCGTGGGCGCGTTCACCCAGGTCGACGCGCAGCCGCGCAGCCTGATCGCGCGACTCCGGGGTGATGGATCCCCTGACGACACATTTCAGCCGGGGACCGGCCTGACGCGCACCTCCGGTCAGAACGTCGCCTACGACGTGGATCTGCTACCCACGGGCGAGATTGTGGTGACGGGCACTTTTACGCACGCCAACGGCCAACCTCGGAACGGAGTCGCGCTGCTGGTTGGGGACAGCCAGGACCTGTACTTCACGCGCGAACCTTCAGATGTGGTGTTGGCGTTGGGAGGCACCGCGGAGTTGGTGGCTTCGGGCACCGGCACCTCGCCCGTGAGTTACCAGTGGTTCAAGGACGGGAGCGCCTTGGCCGGCCGGACCTCCCCCTCGCTGAATCTGGGGCCGGCGACGGCGGCCACGGAAGGGGCCTATCACGTGGTCCTCCGCAATGGGGCGGGTGAAAGTACCAGTCGCGTCGCGCGCGTCCGGGTGGTGGTTCCCCCGGAGATCATCGCCCAGCCCGTCTCGCAGGTCGTGGATGCGGGCGGGTTGGCGACCTTTGAAGTGGGTGCGGACGGCCTGCAGCTGCTCTATCAATGGCGCCTGAACGGGACCCCGATTCCCGCCGCCACCAACGCGGCCTGGGTGGTCCCCAGCGCCTCGGCGTTGAGCGCGGGTACCTACGCCGTGGAAGTGCGCAATTCCGCAGGGACCGTCGTTTCCTCGGTCGCCCAGCTGCGGGTACGGCCGGCTCCCGCGCCCGCTGGGGGGCCACCCTTCGAAGGGATCGTGGGAGAGTACCTGTTCGCCGGCAATTTCTTGGAGCGTTCCAACCGTTTCGTCACCCTGCCCAAGGGGACGCCCACGCTGGTGGAGGGCTTTGATGGCGGGCAGGCGGCGCGATTCCGATCGGGAACCGATTGGCTGCAGATGGGCACGGGCACGGCGCGTCTGGGCGGGACGGCGTATTCAGCGTCCTTCTGGATCTGGCCGGAGGAACGCGGCTCGATCAACGTGTACAGCCTGACCCTGTTCCTCGGCACCGCCGGGCGGGAGCACTACCTCTATCTGGGCGGCGATGATGACACCGTCGGCGGGCAGCGCGTGTTTCTCGCCACTCGTGGGCTCAACTCCGTGCACTCGAGCGACGATCGCGCCTATGTGCCGAACTTGATGGGACGCTGGACGCACGTGGTGGTCGCGTACCAGGGCAACGGCCCCAGCCAGGCTTCGAACTTCACGGTCTACATCGACGGCGTCGCGATCCCCCTGGTGAACTCGAGCAACCCCATCGCAGGCACGGGGGGCGGCAACGGCCTGGGTCGGTACGGCCCCACGGCCGCGTTTCGCCTCGACGATTTCCGCCTCTACAACCGCGCGCTCTCCATGGAGGACGTGGCACGCCTGCAGCGGCCCGGGCCTCGCTTGGAGAAACCCGCGATCCTGCGACAACCGGCCGGTGGATCGGCGACCCTGGGCGATTCCTTCCAGCTCTCAGTGGAGGCCATGGGCGAAGGCTTGTTTTATGAATGGTACCGCGGCGCGACGCTGTTGGCGGAGGCCGACGGCCCGGTGTTGCGCCTGACCCGCATCACGGCGGCCGATGCCGGCGACTATCGTGTGGTGGTGTCGAACCCCGGCGGCAGCACCACGAGTGCCACGGTCCCGGTGGTGGTGGGGGGGGGAATCTCGCCCTTTGCCCAATGGGCGCTCGCGGCGGGTCTCGCCGGAGATCAGGCCCTGCCGGGAGCGGATGCGGATGGCGACGGTGTGCCCAACGCGGCCGAGTTCCTCCACGGCACCTCCCCCACGCGACCGGGGGAGCGACCGAAACTCAAGGGGGCTACCGTCACGGTCCACGGGGTGCCTTACGCGGCGGTGGATTTCGTGCGCCGGCAACAGACCGGGACTCTGCGGCTCGAGGTGCGAGTGGCGGACGAGGTGCTCTTCCTCCATCCGGAAGCGGGCGAGGAGGTGTCGGCCACGCCCTTGGACAACGGCTTGGAGAGGGTGGTTTGGCGCGCCCCATGGCCGGTGGCGTCGCGGCCTGGTGTCTTCTTCCGCTTCGAGATCAGCGATTGAGGGAACCCGCATGTCCTCGGAACCGTCGCCGGCCGCCAGGAGCCGGCCGCGACCTGGGTGATATCGGGAGGCATCGGGGGCGGTTCCCTTTGCTGTGTGGGGCAGAGTCCGCCTTGCCCGTGCAAATCGGCCGGCGCAGCCTGAGCCACCATGAGAGCAGCGCGAACCAGCCCGAAGCCCAGGCAAGCGGCGCGGTCCCCACGGCCGCCCAAGCGGTTTCAGCAGTTTACGAAGCGTTATCCAGACGTGGCGCGGGCCTACGAATCGCTGGCGGAGGCGACCCAGGCGGCGGGGCCGCTGGAGGCGCGCACGCGGTGTCTGGTGAAGTTGGCCATTGCCGCGGGTGCCTGGCGTGAGGGGGCGGTGCACAGCCACGCGCGCCGCGCGGTGGAGGCGGGTTGTACCGCGGACGAGATCCGCCACGTAGTGCTGCTGGCCACCACCACCCTCGGGTTTCCCTCAATGATGGCGGTCATGACCTGGGTCGAGGACGTGCTGTCTCCCTAGGGATGGGAGGCTGGAAGGCAGCGGGGGTAGGCACGGGTGTCGGCGGGTGGGAAGGGTGCGCCTGGGCGTTGGTGGGCGCGTCGCGGAGGCGGGGTTTCGGGGTGCGGAGCGCGGTGACACTGTGCGAATCCCTTTGCACGCGGCCGTGGTCAGCGGCTAAGACGTCCGCCGCGGTATGTTCCAGCTCTTACGAGACGGCGACCTGTTCATCTGGCTGCTGGTGGCGACCTCGGTGGTGGCCGTGGCCATGATCATCGAGCGTGCCTTTGCCCTGCGTTGGGCGCGCATCATCCCTGGCCGGTTGCTGGACGAGCTCGACAAATTTACGCACGGGGGGAGTGTCATCGCGCTGGAGCACTCGACTCTCCAGATGGATTCGCCCATGGGCCGACTGTTGCGCGCCGGTTTGGAGAACCAGGCGCGTCCGCGCGAGGAGAACGTCGATGCCATCCAGACCCGCGCGCGGCGCGAAGTGTCGCGCCTGGAGCGTGGCGTGGTGGTGTTGGAGATCATCGTGGGCATCGCGCCCCTGCTCGGATTGGTCGGGACGGTGCACGGGCTGATCACGCTGTTCGGGGACCTTGGAAAGATGGGGATGAACGAGAGCGCGGTATTCGCCCGGGGCATTGCGATTGCGTTGAACGCCACCCTGCTCGGCTTGCTGGTGGCGATTCCGTCTCTGGTGGCGTGGAGTTATTTCACGCGCAAGATCGAGACTCTGGCCATCGAGATGGAGTCGGCCTGCACGGAACTGATCGATCACCTTTACCCGCGCTC
>JADLFD010000799.1 GCA_020845805.1 Verrucomicrobiales bacterium
ACGGCGTTCGCCAACCGAGCCCGCCGTTCAACGCGGTCAACCGGTTGGTGGGCGGATACTGGAAGGGTTCGTGAGCGATCAGGGCCGCCTGAAGCTGAAGTCCGCATAGTAGGGTCAACACGGCTGTCAGCGGTCACTCAAAAGGGACCACCTCGGGTCGAAATAGGTCGGAGTCAAAATCCCCCACCCTGAAGCACGGAAGGACTGGGACGGGTCCGCGTAGGCGGGCATACCCGCCCCCGTCATGGCCAACGTGCTCAAGGTGCAAGACCAGGATACAATAACTCATTTAGCGGCAGCGGGATGGCCGATCCGGCGCATCGCCCGCAAGCTGGGGCTCGACCGCAAGACGGTGCGTCGGTATCTGCGCCAGGCAGGTGCTTCGGCGGCGCCGGCGGCGGCTTCAAAATCCCCCACCATTTCGACCCTCGGCTCGGCGAGCGATTCGGAGGCAAAATCCCCCATTTCGACCCCCGGCTCCCACCGGTCCGACGAGTCGGCCTCGGCCTTGGCGGAGGCGCCGCGCTCGGAGCCAGGCCGACCGGGATGGTGCGATGAGCATGCGGAGTCGATTGCCGCCAAACTCACCACCGGCCTCACTGCCCAACGCATTTATCAGGACCTCGTCGCCGAGGTCGGCTTTGCCGGTTCCTACCAGTCGGTCAAACGCTACGTGCGCCGCCTCCGTCGGGCACAGCCGGAGCGAGTGTGGCGGGTGGAGGTGGAACCTGGCGAGGAAGCCCAGGTGGACTTCGGCACCGGCGCCTGGGTGATCGATCCGCAGAGCGGTTCGCGTCGTCGTCCGTGGGTGCTGCGGGTGATCTTGAGCTTCTCCCGCAAGGCCTACAGCGAGTCCTTCTTCGGGCAGAACACCGAGTTGTTCATTCGCGGACTGGAGAACGCCTGGCGCGCGTTCGGCGGGGTGAGCCGTACCCTCAACCTCGATAACCTCAAGGCCGGCGTCCTGCGCCCCGACTGGGCCGATCCGGAGCTCAACCCCAAGCTGGCGGCCTTCGCCCGACACTACGGTTTCGCCATCCTGCCCTGCCTGCCCAGAACCCCTGAACACAAGGGGAAGATCGAAAACGGCATTGGCTACCTCAAAAAGAACGCCCTCCACGGACGTTCGTTCCCGAGTCTGGCCGCGCACAACGAGTACCTCCGCCACTGGGAAGGCCACGTCGCCGACCGTCGCATCCACGGCACGACCCGCCAACAGGTCAGCGTCCGTTTTGCCCAGGAGCAGCCGGCGTTGTTGGCACTGCCGCCGGGTCTGTTCCCCGTCTTTCATGAGGCCCGACGTCTGGTTCACCGCGATAGCTTCGTCGAGGTGGAGCGTGCCTACTACGCGGTGCCACCCGAGTACATCCAGCGCACGGTGTGGGCCCGCTGGGACACCCGCGAAGTCCGCGTCTTCAACGAGCGCTGGGAACAGATCGCGCTGCATCGCCGCTTGGAGCGTGGCCAGTTCAGCCGCTGCCTCGGGCTGGGGGGAGGCCACGGTTCGCTGGAGCGTCAACTCGACTACTGGCGCACCCGCGCCGAGGCGCTGGGCGCGCCCTGTGGTCAATGGGCCGCCGGCGTGCTCGAACGTAAGGGTCCCATCGGCCTGCGCACCCTCATGGGCCTGGTGGCGTTGGCCGAACGCCATCCCTTCAAGGTGCTCAACGACGCCTGCGAACGCGCCTTGGCCCGGGGCGCCTGGCGTCTGCGCGACGTGCGTGCGCTGCTCGCTGCGCCGGCCGCCACCCAATTGCCGCTCTCTTTCCAAACTCATCACCCTCTGATCCGCAGCCTGGCCGAGTACGGCCTCTTCATCCAAACCCATGCCTGATCCCCTCCAACAAGCCTGTCGCCAGCTCCGCCTTTCCGGTCTGGCCGCCACCGTGGAACTGCGTCTCCAAGAGGCCGCCTCACACGGCATCTCCCATCGCCAGTTCCTCGAACTGCTCTTCCAGGACGAACTGAACGTCCGCCAACAGCGCAGCCTCGAACGGCGCAAGAAGCTCGCCCAGTTCCCGGACCTCCAGCCCTTGGAGAACTTCGAATGGCAGTTCAACCCCCAGATCAACCGCACCCAGATCTACCAACTGGCCACCGCCCAGTTCGTGCGCGAACGCCGCGACGTGCTCCTGCTCGGACCACCCGGCTTGGGCAAGAGCCACATCGCCCAGGCCCTCGGCTATGCCGCCCTGCGGGCCGACTTCCACGTCCTGTACTGCTCGGTGTTCGAACTGGTGCGCGAACTCCAGGCCGACCAGTCCCCGGCGGAGGCTCGACGCACGCTGGCCCGCTACCTCAAGCCCGACCTCCTCTGCCTGGACGATTTCGGGATGAAGAGCTTCCCACCGAAGGGGGCGGAGGCGTTGCTGGAAATCGTTGTCCGCCGCCATCGCAATCGCTCGACGTTGATGACCAGTAACCGACCCATCGAGGAATGGGGCGTCCTCCTCGGCGACGTCCCCGCCGCCACCGCCATCCTCGACCGGCTGCTCGAAGGGGCTGAAGTCGTCCGGATGAGCGGCCGCAGCTACCGTCTCCGCAACGCCCAACAGTCGGCGGCGACCCGAAAGAAGAACGGGGGCGCCACCACCCCATCGGAATGAGCCTTTCCACCTCCGCGCCCCACGACTCCGACCGGCGCGCCCCCCGATGGGGCCCCAGTCGCACGCCGCGGGCCGCGAGCTGTCGCTCGCTGCGCTTCGGCCCGCGGCGGCTCTACCCCCATCGGGGACCGCGCCTCGCGGGTCTCGCAGGGGACACCGCCGGTGTGCTCAATCCCAAGCAAACGCGCTTGAAAACCATCCACCATTAACGGCCACTACCCCCGTGCGCGGGGCGGGGGATTTTGAAAAGGGACCATTTCGACCCTGAGTGGTCCCTTTTTAAGCGACCGGTGACATAATGAAGGCCCAGCGCTTTGATCTCAGCTTCAGCCAACCAACATGGCCTTCCCGTACGCCGGGTTGGAGAGCGAGCGACCATGGGCCGTCGTTGCGCACTTCAGAGCGTTCAA
>JADLFD010000800.1 GCA_020845805.1 Verrucomicrobiales bacterium
GGCCGGCGATGCCAAGGCACAAGGGCAAGGTCGAGGCCGGAGTGAAGTACGCCCAAAACAACGCTCTGCGCGGCAGGAAGTTCACCAGTCTTGCGGAGCAGAACGCCTTCCTCCTGGAGTGGGAACGCTCCGTGGCCGACACGCGCATCCACGGAACCACACGCAAGCAGGTGATGGCGCTCTTCCAGGACGTCGAGGCACCGGCGTTGCGTCCGCTCGTACATCGACTACCCTGCCCTCGCCGTGGGATCAGTTGAGGTTCGTGCAATGCCTCGAAGAATTTCGGGTCGCTGGAGTCGATGCGACCCATCGTGTGATTCGAACATGCGATCGGGCAGATGGTATCTTCTGAGACGCGGCGGTCATGAAGGGGCATGAGTCCGATCTCGGGCAGGACCTTGTGAGCCCTGCGATTGCGTTCAGCCCGCCGATCGAAGGGGAATCATTCGTGCGGATTCGGACGATGACCGAAGGATCATCGGCTTTGGTGTTCAGCGCTTTGCCAGCGCCGACAGCAATTCGCGCAGTTCCGCCTCAGTCTCCGTCGCGTCGGTGACCGTTTGCTGCACTTCGGAGCGCAGAATTTCCAGAAGGCGTCCGCGCATGCGATGAACCGCGACCGCCACCGCGCCCTTGGTCATGCCCAGCTTTTTGGCGGCCACCTCGTATTCGCGGGGTGCAGCGCCTTCCAGAAAGGGGGAGAGGACTTCAAAGAGGTCCTGTTTGTGGCGTCTTCGAAACTCCTCTTCCAAACGTGCGAGCGCGCGTCTCAGGAGGGTTCGCGCCTATTGGCGATCGTAGGCGGCTTCCGGGGAGGTGGCTCCTGGGTCGGGCACGGAAAGTCGCTCCTCTTCGGTGGCGTCCATCGGCGGGATGACGCTTCCACCTCCCCGCTTCTGAGCGTTGGCGTGGGCCACCTGCTTGAGGACAAAGTTTCTCAGCGAGGACAGCAGAAAAGTCCGAAAGCGACCTTTCTCAGGACAAACCGAGGCGAAGTCCTGTCGCGCCAGGAGGCGCTGCAGGAATCCTCGGACCAGATCCTGGGCGTCATGCGGTGTCGATCCCTGTTTGCGGAGGAAAGCATACAGCGGTCACCAGTAGCTGCGGCACAACTCTTCAAGGGCAGCTTCGCTGTCCGAGGAGGAGCCTCGTGTTGCGAGAATCAGGGTCCATCGGGTGGCCGGGAACTTTGCCGCGGAAGTGGACGGTTCTGAGGTGGCGGCCATATGGACCCAACGATCGAATTAGGGCAAGGCCTCCAGAGATCGTCACGGAAAAGCACCGGCGGGCGAGCGTTTCGCTGAAGACGTTTCGGACCCTTGTGAAAATTGGCTGCATCGCGATCGCGGGCAGTCCCCGGTTGGGGCGCGAACAGCCGCGGGTGCGGCCTCGCCGCAAGAGGCGAACCGGGCTGGGCCCGGAAGCATCTTGGGATTCCGAAGGCGCTTCCCTCACACGCCGCGAGGAGGTGGCACGGACCCTGCCGTCGCGGTCGACGCCGAGTCGCGGCCCCAACCGACTCCATCTCACCCAGAATCTTGAACCAGGAATCCCGGGCGTCTTGACGATTTCGTCCGTTGGCGATTGGCTGCACACGACGAGGCGGATTCCCGTCGTGGACCTGGTCGGGAACGCCGTGTGATGTGCGTTCATGGACGGTTGGAGGGTGATGAAGACGAGTTGCTGTTCCAGAAATCGCATTGCGGCCGGCCTGATGCTCGTGGCAAGCGGGTGGGGGTTTTCCTGTCCGGGATCCGACCCTTTGGATCATTGGGCCCTGCGCCTGCAGAGCACGAACGCTCCGACTTCGATCGCCTACGCCGCGGGGCGATACTTCGGGCTGGGTCTGGCGCTCTACCACGACTCGCTGGATGCGTCGGCGTGGGAGTACCATGAGGTCCCGGCGGCGTTGGAAGCCGGTTTCCCGGTGCCACTCAACTCGGTCGCCTGCGGGCAGGGCCTCTGGGTCATGGTGGGTGGTTTTCCAGACGTCAGCACTTCGGGGATTCTTCTCACCACCCGGGACGTGGCGGATCCTGACTGGCAAAAGGCAGTTGGCTGGACCGATTCCGCACCGCTGATGGCGGTGGTCTTTGAGAACGGGCGATTTGTCGCGGTCGGTGGTTCGGTGATCACCGGCGCGCGAATCCTGACTTCGGACGATGGCGTGAAATGGACCGATCGGTCTCCCGGATTCCGGCAGACAGTCCTTCGTGATGTCGCCTACGGCGGAGGCCGCTGGGTTGCCGTCGGGGGATTGAATCAGGGCGGTGCGCCCACCGCCGGAATTATTCTCAGTTCGACCAACGCCGTCGACTGGACGGTTCACGATCCTGGCCCGATTCCGGGTGCCCGGAATGGCTGGTACGTCCTGAACGGTGTTGCTTACGGCCGTGGCATCTTCGTCACGACCGGGTTTGGCGACCGTTTCGTGCCCTTCCTCGCTACCTCGAATACGGGGTCCGAGTGGACTCCCCAGTCGGGCGACTCGGGGGGCTCCGGTTGGGATGTCGCTTTTGGCGACGGACTGCTGGTCACGTCCGGATCTATGCGGGTGGCCAGTTCGGTCACTGGTTCCCCGATGTCTTGGACGCCGCACCTGTCGGTGGAACTCCGTGGAAACCTTGTGTTTGCCGATCATGCCTTTCTCGGCGGCTTTCGAGGAGAGGTCTGGCAATCGGGCGATGTTCGACCACGGATACTTCCGATCACCGTCTCGGAATCCAAGTCGCTCACGCTTCGAGTTGCCGCGGTCAGGTCCAAACCTCTCGCCCTCGAGCAGACCGTGGATCTGGTTCATTGGACGACGCGAACCCAGTGGGTTGCTGCGGAATCGATCCGTGAGATCTCGATACCGATCTCCGATTCGGAGCCTGCACGACTATTCCGAGTCCGGATGCCCTGAGGCCGGTGGCCGACAGCGATTCAGTACCGGCATTGGATCACTTCGTGGAGGTCCGCGACGGTCACTTCGATGCGGTTGCCGCGCCTCATCAATTGGGTGGTGCCGTTTAGGGATTTGGCGCTTCTCAGTCCGCCGCGGATTTCGATGACGGCCCGAAACATCGGAGCGTCCTCGATCAGGCCTGGGAGAACGAAGGGGCGGTCCTTGACCGGCGTGGTCTGAGGGGTGGCGTTGTAGGCAATCAGATGGATGCGCAGCGTGCGTGTTTTGGGGTCGTCGGTTACCACCGACTCGACATTGGCGGGTGCGTCCACACGGACGCGTGGAGTGGGATTCAGCCACCGCACCGCGTTGGCGAAGAGCTTGCGCGTCTCGACGATGAGATGTTCGCCGGCGGTCGCTACCTCCGGGGAGCCCGCGAAGGTAAGCACTTGCCCTTTACCCTCCGAGTTGATCAGGACGGCTGGACCGACGGCCTGCCGGGCGCTGAGCGGCCAGTCGCTGTTGCAGGCGGTCGGATCGGCGAGCGAGGCACGGTGGGAGTCCATCAATTCGCCGAGTGGCATGGCCGTGGTGGGTTCGTAGAGGGTTGCGGGACCGCGTACGAGGAAGTGGGCAATGCCAATTATTCTTCACCTGGTGAAAAATAATCGTCACTGCACATGAGGGGAATGCACCCGAGATCTCGCACGCGTTGTCTTCATGTTCGTGGAGGAAAGGGACTCGCTCATCCTCTAGGTTCCAGGTTGATCAACCCAAACCGTCTTCGCGGGCCTGGCGAGCAGGGTGTTTGTCTTAATCCCAACCAATCTGACGCCCGCGGTTCTGTTCTTCGAGCCAGCGCAGCAGCGGCTGATAGTACGCGAGCATGGCGCGGGTGGAGAGATCCTCGCCGGTGGCGTCGCGCAGAACCTTGCGCCAATCCTCGGTGGCCCCTTTTTCGAGCATGCGTCGAAGCCAGGTACCGATCTCGCGATTCCCGGCATAGTTACAGCTCTGCGGCGGCTGGTGGAGGATCCGGCGGGCGATGTGATCGTGGAACTGGAATTTGAGCACGGTGGCGACGGCGTAGTTGGGATAGTAACACGGGGCATCGTTGACGTGCGTCTTGGTGGCCGGATCGCACCACGTGTCGCCACGCTCGGCAGGGGGTTCGACGCCCTGAAACTCGCGGACATACTCCCACCAGCGGGAGTTCCAGCGTTCCACGGGCAGGCCGCCGGCGTAAATATCCGCCTCCCAGTGGGTCATGGGTCCGCTGCCCCAAAACAGGAACGGGACGGAGTGGGAGAGCGCATCGTTGAGGAGGACGTGCAGGGAATCACCTTTGAACTCCGCGGGGAGGATCTGCCGCGCCTGCAGGTAGGGTATCTGCATGGAGGCCATGCCAATGAGTTCGCCGATGCCCTCGTGGAACGCGGGGTTGGCACTGGTGCGAAGCAGATAGGGCACTTCGGGACGGCTGTAAGCGAGGTCGTAGTAGGCGTGGCCGAGCTCGTGGTGCGCGGTTTCGAACCACCACCGATTGGCCTCCACGCTCATGAGCGAACGGATGTCCTGCTCGAGATCGATGTGCCAGCAGGAAGCGTGGGCGTTCTTCTGGCGGCTCTGGCCAGGCGGGACCGGAAACAGATCCGAGCGCGTCCAGAACGTCACTGGGAGCGCGGGGAAGCCAAGCCCCGTGTAGAACTGCTCGGCCGTCTTGGTGATCCAGGACGGATCATGACGCGCAAAATAAGCATCGAGATCGATGCCCTCGACGAGGCCGCCCCACTCCTGGCTCCAGCGATTGTCGATCCAGTGGGCGGGAATGAGTTTCGGCACGGGTTGGCCGTAGCGCCGGGCGAGCTCGTGCTTCACCCAGGTATGGAGATGTCGGTAGAGCGGCCGTAACTCGGTCATGAAAGCTTCGTTGAGCCGGACCATTTCGTCCGTCGTCATTCCGTAGGCCGCCACCTGCAGCGCAAAGTAGTTCGAGTGCCCCAGCTCGCGGGCGACGCCATTGCGCAAATCACGAAGGCGAACGAGGCCGTCCTTGAGTCGCGGTCCGATTTCCTTGGACGCCTCCCAAACCTCGCGCCGTTCCCCCAGGTCGCGTGAGGTCGAGAGGACGCGGTCGATGTCGTTGGCGGTGACGTTGGTGCCCCGGAAGCGGAACTGGAATCCGTTCATCGCACTCGCCTGGGCCGTCTCGGCGGCAATGCGTTCCGCCACCAGATCGGGGTTGGTCATCGGTCCCTCCGCCGCATTGAGCAGGATGCGTTCGAGCTGACGGACGGTGGTCTCGGAGAGGGAACGCCGGCGGGAGAGCAGTTCCCGCGCTTCACGGAGGATCGCCGGATTGCCGTTGAAGGCCGCCCGTGCCCGGCCCGCGACCTCCGCCGCGGCGTCGTGCTCGGGCTTCACATCGGTCGAGGCGTTCCACTGCGCCTCACTCTCCACGCGATACAAGGCCTGATACCCGGCGTTGACCAGGACCAGGAATCGGTCGGCACGTTTCTGAAGTGGCGAGGCGGCGTGAACAGGGAGAAGCAGGACCCAGAGGACCAATGCGAGCCAGGGCCGGAAGCGCATGCGCGCACCGTACCCTTTTGCCTTCGAGGCACCAACCCTGATCCCGCGATGCGCCGGGGGTTCGTCCCCAACGGTGCGCCTGCTTCGGCGCGTTGCGGCACCGCCTCTACAGCTTCCGACGGATGTGGATGAATCCGGTCCACATCTTCAGCGCCAGCAGCACGGTCGAAATCCAGAGGAGCACGTCGAGAGTTCCACGCCAGAGGTACACCTCCACCGGGATCCACGCGTAAACGATCAGCCGGGGCCGGACGAGCCATGAATAGGGTTTGGCGATCGCGTTGCGGACCATGGCGAAGATCACCACCACGCCATAGAAGAAGAGGTAGAGCCCACCCGGCCAGGCACTCGCGTACCCGGACTGAATCAGGGTGATCGTACTGAAGGTGATCACGACCTGATCCGCCATGGTGTCCGTGAACGAGCCGCGGCTCGAGGCGCGGCCCAGATGCCGCGCCAACGGACCATCCAACCCATCCAGCAACACGTGCGCCAGCAGCAGCACGAACGCGGCTCCTCTCCATCCCCAGTGAAAGCACGGGCAAAACGCGAGTCCGGTCAGCAGCGAAAGCAGGGTGAGCTGGTTCGGCGTCACTCGCAGAAAGGCCAGCAAGGTGAGCAGGGGGTGCAGCAGCCTACCGCGCAGCGCCTGGGACGATTTCATCAGGCCGCCCTCGCCGGCGGAGTAGCACGTCACGCCAGGGGGTGGGGGATCGGCGGGTTGGTCCATGCGACGTGATGTCAGAGAGTGGCGCAGAATGCCGTATTTCCAGGTGGAACGGCAAACCGGATGGGATTGAACTTCATACCACGGATGGCCGAGCCGGTGTTGTGGAAATTCACCCCGGCATGCGGGTGGTGGGCAAAGGGCAAGTGAGTATGGCCAAAGTAGCAGTCGCGGATCTCTTTCTTCCACCCGGCCTGGGTCTGGTCCAGGTGGTACACGACGCGCGCCACGGTTTGTTCGCGCGGGAAATGCCACCGGTGCACCAGCGCGGTCATTCCCAACCGGTCCGCCAGCCGATAGGCGTGGGCAGCGAACGGACTCCGCTGCGAGTCGTGTTCCCAGGGACTGCGGTAGGACCGCAAGGCCGCCAGGTCGTAGTGTCCCACCGAACAATCCCCGTGCAGAAACAGGGCGCTGCCCAGGCGAAGCTGGTGCTCGTGCCAGTGGAGGCGGGACTCCCCGGCACACCAGTGCGGCAGTCGTTCCTGAAAGAGCTCCAGGCAATCGTGGTTGCCGAGCACGTAGTGGATTTCACAGCGCGGAAGCTCCGCGGCCAACTGTCGCAACCACATCACCGCCGCTTGCACCGTGGCGTGATGGCCGCGAAGCGTGCTCCAACGAAAGTCGAAGATGTCACCGTTCAGAACCAGGAGATCGACGGAGGCGAGTTCGGCACGGAGCGACTGGAAGCAAGCGTCGCCCACCGATCGCCGCGCAAACAAATGCAGATCCGAGACGACGAGGCCCCGCCGGGTCGGAGGTGCAGCGCCACGATGCATGACCCGCCCAGGCTAGTGAATTCCCAGCGCCCAAGCGGCAAAAACTCTCAGCCGGAAAGCGGAACCCCATAGCGCTCCCATGGACGGTCCGACATTCCGGCTTTGCCCGCGGTGCGGAATCCCTCGCATGCTCGCCGCGATCCCCACCGCCATGCAGACGCCCCCTGATTCCCACTCCCGCCGCACGTTCCTCTCCGCACTGGGGCTGACTACGGCCCTGGGCACTGCCGTCCCATCCGCCGCGAGCGCCGCCGATTCCCCGCTCGAGGCTGACCTGCCAAGCCCCGGCGCGGATCTGGGCAGCCTGTGGCCCACCGTCCAGAGAATCGCCGAACAACAGCGCTACGCCGACGCCTTCCTCGACGGCCGTTTCGCGACATTTCCAGAATTTCAAAAGGCGGCTCGCGCCAAGTTGTTTGAACTCCTCCAGTACCGGCCGGAACCGGTGAACCCTGCACCCGAGTTGATCGAGAAGATCGACTGCGGGGAGTACACCCGGGAGAAGATCCTGTTCTCGACCTCCCCCGGGTTGCGGGTCCCGGCCTACGTCCTCGTCCCCAAGAACCTCAAGGGACC
>JADLFD010000801.1 GCA_020845805.1 Verrucomicrobiales bacterium
CGGGCCCTGGCCTTCGCTCCCGATCATCCCGGGATCCAGGCGGATCTCCGCCTCGCCGACGCCCGCTTCAAGGGCGCGCCGCTGGAACCCGTGACTTATGTGGTGTTCGAGACCGGCCGGGCCCCCATCCGCGCCCAGGTGCGCTTCGATATTCCGATCATCTTCGCCAACGTCTCCTACGTCGGCTCGGCCTGGCCCGTGCTCGAGACGCAGGCCGGCCATGCCCTGACCCTGGCCGTGACCGCCGGCGGACAGCGCCTCACCACGACTCCAGTGACCAGCATGGATTCGGTCATCGCGCGCGACTTTGAGGACGAGCGCCCGGCCATCATCACGCGCACCCTGGTCTCGACCCTGGCCAAAGGGGCCGCGGCCTTCGTCGCCAATGAAGCCGCCACCCGCCAGGACGACGCTTTCGGCGCCCTGATCCGCGTGGCCACCATGGCCTATCAGGCCAGCGTTAACATCGCCGACACGCGAACCTGGACCACCCTGCCCAAGGAATTCCAGGTCGCGCGCCTCGCCACCCCAACCGATCGTCGACTCGATCTTCTCGCCGGCTCCGGCCCGGCATTCCCGGTGGTCGTCGGCGACGGCACGGTGAATATCGTCTACGTTCGCTCCGTCAGCGGTTTCGCACCGCTTCAGGTCACTCAGATGAGGTTGAAATGAACATCCGATCCCAACTTGGCTTCACCACCTTCGCCCTGGCCACGCTCCTCGCGGCCACGGGCTGTGAGACATCCCATAACCAGGTCAATACGGTCGAACCCGCCAACCCGCACTACCAGCGCCGCATCGTCGAAGACACGCGCGTGGTGCGCGATCGCGACACCGCCCGCTCCGTTGCCGTGCTCAAGGTCATCGACGGCACCACGCCGGAGGGCGTCCTCCGCGTGGGAGTCGAGGTCCAGAACCGCCGCACCAAATCGTTCCGGTTCAACTATCGCTTCGACTGGTTCGACGGGCAGGGACTCCCGGTCACCACCCCCGCCTCCACCATGGTCTCCCAGCAGATCGAAGGCGGTCAGGTGCTCGTCCTGTCGTCCACCGCGCCGCATCCGAGCGTGAAGGACTTCCGGCTCAGCCTCCAGGAGAGCACCCGCGACCACTTCCCGCTGCTCCCCAAACGCTGATCCTCACGTCCCAGGCCTCTCCGCCCTCAGTCTCCAACCAACACATCATCCTGCTTTCGTTGACTCCATGAACCCCCACCGTCTTCTCCCGCTTGCGGCTCTCGCCGGCGCAGCCCTGACTTTCTCCGCCTGCACCCGCCCTGCTCAGTATGTCGATCCCAAGGGCGGACGCGTCATGGTGACGCTCGACCAGATCAACATCCAGGACTGGTCCATGGCCGCCGAGGATGCCATCAAGGAACTCCTGGCCGCCGGGGTGCTCGAGAAGGTGCCCTCGCCGCCCGCCGTCATGGTGGTGAGCCGCGTGATCAACAGCACCAGCCAGCAGGTGGACACCGACCTCCTCACCAAAAAGATCCGCGTCGCACTTAACAAGAGCGGCAAGGCCCTCACCATGACCACACGCGGGCCAGGCGGGTCAGCCGAAGACGAACTCGCCAAGGAAATCGCTCAGGAATGGCGCGATCTCGGGCTCGAACCCACGCCCCAACGCCCCCCGGACTTCAGCCTCTCCGGCAAGATCATCGAGACCTACACGAGAGCCGGAAATTACCGCCAGGCCGCCTACACGTTCCAACTCTCCCTCACCGACCGCCGCGGTCTCGCCGTCTGGGAAGGTGAGAAGGAAGTCGTCAAACAGGGCCGCCGTCCGTCCGTCGGCTTCTAGCAATGCTCGCGCGTCGCGGGAGCCCCCCCCCTCCCCTCCCGCGACGCGCGGCCGCCTCTGCCTCTCCGCGCCGCGCCGGTGGATCTCAACCGCTCGTGCGCCCCGTCGTCGCTGTCCCGTCGTTGCACCCCTCCCCATTCTGCCTATCCTCGCGCCCATGCTTCTTTCCTGGCTCGCCCCGATCCTCACCCGGACGCCGCTGGGCCTTCTGCTCGCCGCCACCACCACCGCCATCACCGCCTCCGCGCAGTGGCCGCAATTCCGCGGTCCCACCGGGGACGGCCACGCCACGGCCAGGAATGTGCCGCTCAAATGGAGCAGCAGCGAGAATGTGGCCTGGAAGACCGCGGTCCCCGGCCGCGGTTGGTCCTCTCCCGTCCTCGCCGACGGAAAGCTGTTCCTGACCAGTGCCGTGGGTCCCACCGAAGGCCCACTCGAACTGGCAGCGATGGCCTTCGATGCCGGCACCGGGAAACTCCTCTGGAGCACCTCCGTCTTCACCAACGAATCCACCAAGACGGGAATTCACCGGAAGAACAGTCACGCGAGTCCCACGCCGATCGTCGCCGATCACCGAGTCTTCGTTCACTTCGGTCACCTGGGCACGGCGGCACTCGACACCGCAGGGAAGGTCCTCTGGCGCCAAACCGGCCTCGGATATAACCCGGTCCATGGCAACGGCGGCTCTCCCATCCTGCACGGAAAGTCCCTCATCTACCTGGCAGACGGCAGTGACGCCCCGTTTCTGGCCGCCCTGAACCTGGATACCGGGGACGTCGCCTGGAAAGTGGCGCGCAAGACGGACTTCCCCCAGAAATTCTCCTTCGCCACCCCCTCGGTCTTCGACCTGAACGGAGCTCCCGTGCTGATCGCTCCAGCCAGCGGTTTCATCGCCGCCCATGACGCCCGGGACGGCCATGAACTCTGGCGCGTAAGGCACGAAGGCTGGTCAGTGATTCCCAAACCCGTGTTCGCCCACGGACTCATCTTCGCCGGCACCGGCTACGAGACGGCCACCACCATCGCCATCCGACCCGGCGGCTCCGGCGACGTCACCGACACCCACCTCGCTTGGTCCCTCCGCCGCGGTGCCCCCAACACACCGTCCTTCCTCGCCGTCGGAGAGGAACTCTACCTGCTCGCCGACAGTGGAGTGCTTAGTTGCGTCGATGCACGCACCGGAACCGCGCACTACCAGGAGCGCGCCTGCGGCCAAAGCTCCGCCTCTCCCATCTTCGCCGAAGGCCGCATCTACCTCCTCGACGAGCAGGGGCTGGGCGTCGTCGTGGAACCCGGACGCACGTTCAAGAAATTGGCGGAAAACCCACTCGGCGAACGCACTCTCGCCTCCTACGCCGTGGCCGACGGCGCCCTGTTCATCCGGTCCGAGGAGCACCTGTTTCGCATCGGCCACTAGGTCGGCACGCCCCGCCCCCGCCGCGCAGGGAATTCATCGAAGCCGCAGTTTCCGCGTGCGTCGCGGCACATAAGCGGCTTCGATGCCCAGTATGAACCCCGGTGGCCTCCCCACGCCCCCCCGTGCCCGGCGTGGCTTCACCCTGATCGAACTGCTGGTCGTCATTGCCATCATCGCGATCCTCGCCTCCATGCTGCTCCCAGCTCTCGCCAAGGCGAAGGAGCAAGGACGCCGAGCCAAGTGCGTCAATAACCTGCGCCAGATCGGGATCGGCATGACCCTCTACGCCCAGGACAACGACGACGTGCTCCTCAAGGCACGGTTCGATGGAGGCAACTGGGTCCAGATCTCCATCAACGAGCCCGAGGCCAACTCCGCCCGCCAACTCGGTCTGCCGGTGGATACCAACACCACCACCGCCAAGATGTGGACCTGCCCCAACCGGCCCAGTTTTCCCACCTACGAGCCGGAATACCGGCAGTTCAACATCGGCTACCAGTACTACGCCGGCATCGACAAATGGAGCAACCCGGCCGGCACGTTCACCTCGCGCAGCCCAGTGAAAACCGCCACCGCCAATCCCACCTGGGTGCTGGCCGCGGACGCCAACATGAAGGTGGACCGGAAATGGGGCGGCGGCCGCGACTCCGCTTTCAAAGGCATGCCCCCGCATAAGGACCACCTCGGCTACCCGAAAGGCGGCAACCACCTGACCATCGACGGCGCAGTCAACTGGGTCATCGCCCAAAAACTGCTCTTCCTCCACTCCTGGAACACCGCCGGCGATCGCGACGCCTATTTCTTCCAAAGCGACCTGCCGGAAGAACTCGAAAAGCAACGCTCCAAGATCCAACTGAAACGCTGACTCCCCCTGCCGAGCCCGGCCGACGTCCCCGCGCCGAGGTTGAACTGGACCTCCCATTCCCGGTCCGGGTTACGGTACGGGCGCACGATGTCCATGCGAACCCTCCGTCATCTGCTTGCTCAGAATCGCTCCTGGTCCGATGCCATCCGCCAGCAAGACCCGGATTTCTTCCTCAACCTCTCGCAACAGCAATCCCCCTCGTACCTCTGGATCGGATGCTCCGACAGCCGTGTTCCCGCCAACCAGATCGTGGGACTGCTCCCAGGCGAACTGTTCGTCCACCGCAACATCGCCAACCTCGTGGTGCACACCGACCTGAACTGCCTGTCCGTGATGCAGTTCGCCGTCGATGTCCTGCGCATCCGCCACGTCATCGTCTGTGGCCACTACGGTTGCAGCGGCGTGCGGGCGGCGCTGCGTCGTGACCGCATCGGGCTCAGCGACAACTGGCTCCGCCACGTCGACGATGTCCGCCAGAAACACGCCTCTCTCGTCGGCAGCGCGCCTACGGAGGACGACGCCGCCGACCGCCTCTGCGAACTCAATGTCATCGAGCAGGTGGTCAATGTCTGCCAGACCACCATCATCCGCGATGCCTGGGAACGAGGTCAGGAACTGACCGTGCACGGATGGATCTACGGCATCCAGGACGGGCTCCTCCGCGACCTGAACATGACCATCACTCACTTCGACGAACTCTCAGCCGCCCACGCCGCCGCCATCCAGGCGTGCGCCTCCCCCGACCAGGGCCCGACCTCAAAACCGGCTCCCTGAACCGGCCTCCCCGACTCACCGCGGCGGCGAAACGGGCCCCCTCCCTCAGCACCGCTCCGCCGCCTCCCCACCCCCACCTCACCTCACCTCACGGCGCCTGACTCTCGCGGCCACCCTCGAGATCGAGCACGCGAAAATACCCCGCCGCTCCCTCCGCGACCACGCTCGCGGCGCGACCCGAGGTCGAGAGCCAGCGCTCCATCGGAACCTCCACGCCCGTACTGCGGAGGAGTTCAAAAGGCCCGATGCCACCCACCCAACGCAGGGTCAATTCCGCCGCCTGACGCACGGGAGCGGCGAGCGTCACTGGGATCGGGAACGCCAGATCCACGATCTCCGCCGGCAGTTCGCGGTGCCGTCCAAGCAGGCCGCGCGCCGCGTCCAGCTCGTAGAGGCCCTTCACCCCATGCACTTCCAGCACCGCCAACAGGCGGTCCGATCCCGTCACCACATCCAATCCCCCCGCTTCGCCCAGCGGTACCGGCAAGGCCCGACGCTCAGTGAGTGTTCCGTTGTTCGGTGGATTCACGCGGTACAAAGCACTCGTGGCAGAATCGAGAGCATACTGCATCGTACCCCCCAGGCCTCCACCTCCTGGCAGCCCCGCACGATTGTTCGAGTAGGCGGTCGCGGTGACACGCGCCGGGCCTCCGCCCTCCGCCACGTTCACCGCGCCATCGAGGTTCACCGTCCCGCCCGCGAGGCCGAAGACAATCCGGTAGTTCGCACCATCCCCGGACACCACCCGCAGCGCATTGGTCCCGGCGTTGGCCGCCGGATTGAA
>JADLFD010000802.1 GCA_020845805.1 Verrucomicrobiales bacterium
GCCGCGTTGGACGGATCCACATAGTCGCGAGACGAACCAATCAGCGTGCCGCCCTTGGTGGGATCCAGCTCGGGAATCTCGTGGTACAACGGGTTCAGGTGCACATGCGGCACCCTCGGGTTGAACAGGCTGTTGAAACCCTTGATCAAACCCACGATCTCCACACGCAACTGATTGGCCCGCACCACCGCACCGTGGATGGTGGCATTCAAGGCCGGCGTGTCGCCTCCCGCGGTCAGGATTCCAATTCGTTTCATGGGTTCGAAGGACGCCGTGGAGGCTTGCGAATGGCCGGAACAAAGGCCGCGTTCGCGCGCCCCGGGCGCCGCGTCACAACTCCTGAGGTCGCCCCCGCGACGGTTGCTTTGCTATGGCTGCTCCTGCACCTGCTGCTGCTGCTGCTGCTGCTGTTGCTGCTGTCGCTCCACGGCGGGTTCCGTGTCCAGGTAAGGCAGGAAAATGTACGCCTGGAAGAGCGAATCGCCGACGGCGTTCAGCTTGATCTGGACCTGATCGAGGTACTCGTGCAAGCCGGGAGCGAAAATATCCTCGGCCGTACTGAATTGCAGCTCCGCCAGCAGGCGGCCGGACAGCTTCTCAGCGGTGTTGGTGAAACGGTGGGACGGCGTTCCGGCAATGCTACGCAAGGCACGGTCCAGTTGCGCGACACAGGACCGTACCGACCTCGGGAACTCATCGGATAACACGAGCAATTCCGCGATGCGCGCGGGCTGCACGTCCGCGCCGTACGTCTGACGATAACCGTCGATGGCGCTGCAGGAACGCAGCACCGCCACCCACTCCAGCGCCTCCGTCTCAGTGATCGGACCCGGCATCCCTCGTTCCGGCAGCGTCTGGTGCCGCACGTCGAGGATCCGGGTCGTCTTGTCGGCCCGCTCGATGGCCCGCCCCGCCTCCATGAAATGCCAGCCTTCGTTCTCCAGCAGTGTCCCGCGTACCAACCCCTGCAGATAAATGGAGGAGCGCTTCACCTCGTTACAGAACTCGTCGGGCGCCGAGGCCCAGGTCTGCCGCGCCTGGCGTGACCGCAGAAACAGGTAGAGACGGTTGATCTCCTCCCACATCTCCGCCGTGATTTGGTCGCGCACCATGCGCGCGTTCTCCCGCGCCTGCGCCACCGCACTCATGATGGAGTTCGCGTTCTCCTGCCGGAACACCATGAACTCGGTAACCGTCTGGCCGTTGGCTACCGGATAGAGCTCGAAGAAGATCTTGTCATCACCGGTGCTCTGCACGATCGGCACCCAGTGCTCGACCAGACGCCGGTCGTCGAGCTTCCGGAAATCCAGAAGCAGCTGCAGGTTCACATCGACAATCCGGGCCGTGTTCTCGGCCCGCTCGATGTACCGGCTCATCCAGAACAGCGAATTCGCAACTCGACTCAACATACATCCTCACCTTCCTCCCACCCACGCGACCTCCTTGCCCACGCGCACCCTTCCCCTCGCTCCGCGCTACTCATCGCCGTACAACACCCACGTGTCCTTGCTCCCGCCGCCCTGCGACGAGTTCACCACCAGCGACCCTTTCCGCAAAGCCACCCGCGTCAGCCCTCCCGGCAACACGAAGGTGCTCTCCCCGGACAACACGAAGGGCCGTAGATCGATGTGCCGCCCCTCGAACTCGCCTTCGCACAACGTCGGATGCCGCGACAGGCTGATCATGGGCTGCGCAATGTAGTTGCGCGGATCCGCGATGATCCGCTCCCGGAAGGACTCAATCTCCGCCTTGGTCGCCTTCGGCCCCATCAACATGCCGTACCCGCCCGACTCGTTCGCCGCCTTCACCACCAACTCATCCAGATGATCAAGGATGTAGCGGCGGTCCGCGTCCTCGCTCGCCAGATACGTCGGCACGTTGTCCAATATCGGCTCCTGGCCCAGGTAGAACTTAATGATCCGCGGCACGAAGTAATACATCACCTTGTCGTCCGCGATGCCCGTGCCGATGGAATTCGCCAGGCTCACGTTCCCAGCCCGATAGGCGTGCACCAACCCCGGAACGCCCAGCATCGAGTCCTTGCGGAACACGGTCGGATCCAGGAAGTCGTCGTCGATGCGACGGTAAATCACGTGCACCGGCTGCAGCCCCTTGGTGGTGCGCATGTAGACGCGCGTGTCCCGCACCACGAGGTCGCGCCCCTCGACGATCTCGATGCCCATCTGCCGCGCGAGATACGTGTGCTCGAAATAGGCGCTGTTGAATGAGCCCGGCGACAGCAACACCACCGTCGGCTCCGCCACCCCGGCCGGAGCCAGATGCAGCAGGGTCTTCAAGAGCATGTCGGAGTAGTTGGCCACGGGCCGTACGCCCACCGACTCGAACACCCCCGCGAACGACCGCTGCATCGCGCGCCGGTTCTCCAGCACGTACGACACTCCCGACGGACAACGGCCGTTGTCCTCCAAGACCATATACCTGCCCTCGCGGTCACGGATCAGATCCGTCCCGCAGATGTGCATGTAGATGTCCTTGGGAACCTGAAAATTGACGAACTCACGCCGGAAATGGCGCGCGGAAAGCACGTAGAACGGCGGAATGACCCCCTCCTTCAGGATCCGCTGCTCATGATAGATGTCGTGCAGGAATAAATTCAGCGCGGTGATGCGCTGGATCAATCCCGCCTCCACCCGCTGCCACTCGCTGGAGGGAATGATGCGCGGAATGAGGTCGAAGGGGAAAATGCGCTCCGCGCCGTCCTTGTCCCCATACACGTTGAACGTGATGCCCTGCCTCAGAAATGCCAGGTCGATGGCCTGACGTTTCTGTTCGAAATCATCACGCTTGAGTCGGTTGAAGCTCTCGATGAACCGGCGGTAATGCGGTCGAACCTCGCCGCCCGACACCGCCATCTCGTCGAAGAACTCCCCAGGATCGTATCCGTCAAGAAGCACGGCCCGAAGAGAATGCGCCGGCCGATGGCCGAAACAAGCCACGTCTGAGGCGAAATAGAACATTCGATTCATGCCCACCATGAATCCCAACTTCGCCGCTGTACCTCCAGCGTCCCTCCCAAAAACGGGATGAGATTCCCGCTTCCGACACAACCGCAGGGGGTTACCACCATTTTTTCACCGGAAAAACTCGGCTCAAACAAAGATCCACCGCAACTAAAACGAAACGCTAAGCGTATTGTCTCATGTTCGTCGCCGTCACCGAAGGCTCGCTTCCCGCGCCCGCAAGGTGCTGAATGCCAACCACGATGCCGGGCCCGGACACGCCACCCCGCACCCATCATGAACTTCCTCCCGCACCGCCGCCCCCGGGATCCTGTCCGCGCCGCTTTCACGCTCATTGAACTCCTGGTGGTCATCGCCATCATCGGGATCCTCGCCTCCCTCCTTCTCCCGGCACTGGGCGGCGCCAAACGCAAGGCGCGCGCCATCCAGTGCCTCAACCACGAACGCCAGCTGAACCTCGCGCTCGGGATGTACGCCGACGATCACGAGGACTCCTTCCCGCCGCGCCGAGAACCGCCCCGCACCGAACCCCCCTTCCGCGATCCGCCCTACGCCTGGCCCTGGAGCCTGTTGTCCTATTACAAGGATCCGACCGTCGTCACCTGCCCCGCCGACCGATTCCCGTTCATCGCCGGGTTCCTCGGCCCCACCAACAAGCTGATGCTCCAACGCAGCTTCGTGATCAACGGCTTCAACGACTACTTCCAGACCTCGCTCAGCCCGGAGGACTACAAACTGCACAAGGAATGGAAATGGCCCGACGGGATGAAACGGTCCCGGATCCCCTACCCCTCCGACACCATCACGTTCGGGGAAAAGAAGTCCGGCTCCCCGCATGTCCACATGGACTTTGATCAGGGCAAACAGGGCAACGACATCGAAGTCATCGCGCAAAACCGCCATACCAGCGCCGAGAACACGCGCGCCGGCGGCTCCAACTTCGCCTTCTCCGACGGCAGCGTGCGGTTCCTCAAATTCGGCCAGTCGGTGTCCCCTTTGAACCTCTGGGCGATCTCGGATGAATGGCGCAACGCGGCGGTGAAGCCCGAGGACCTCATCCCCAAGAACTGACCCACGATGCGGATCCGATCCCCCGTCGCCGTGCGGTGGTGGCGCGCTTGTCTGCTGTGCTTTGTCCTTCGCGCCGCCTTGGGCTCCTCTCCCGGCGCCGTGGTGCTCAACGAATTGATGTACCACCCGCCCGATGACCGCGATGAACTCCAGTGGATCGAACTTCACAATGCCTCCACCAACGCGGTCGACCTCGCCGGCTGGTCCTTTCAGAAGGGCGTGACCTACACGTTCCCGTCCCCCACCCGCCTCGCCCCCGGCGGGTTTGCCGTCATCGCAAGCCACCGCGAAGCGTTTCTCCGGCACTACGGCACCTCCGTCCCCGTGGTCCTGGGTAGCTTCCAAGGGCGCCTCAGCCACTCGGGCGAAACGCTGGAACTCGTCGATGCCTCGGGCGCGGTCATGGACTCCTTCCGTTACGGCGACTCCGCCCCCTGGCCCGTCTCCCCCGACGGCCTGTCGGCTTCTCTCGAACGCATCGCCATCCTGCATCCCACCACCGCACCGGAGAATTGGGCGCCCTCCGTGCTCCCCTCCTCCGAACGTGCCGCCGGCTCCCCCGGCCGCACCAACGCCGCGGCCGCTCCCGGACTCGCTCCCGTCATCACTGACCTCAACGCCGGGCCCTGGCGGTCCGGTCACCCCCTTGATCTCTCGGCGCGCGTCACGAGTGCCGAAGTCCCGGCTTCAGTGGTCCTGGCCTACCAAGCCATCCCCCTCGACGCGCCCCCCGAGGCCGCCCGCGCTGCAACGTCCGCCCCCTGGACCGAAATCGCGATGCGGACCACCGGGACCGGCCTCTACACCGCCAGCCTCCCTCCCCTCCCGGGGAATCACCTGCTCCGCGCCCGCGTGATCGCGCGCAGCGCCCGCGGCCTCGAACGCATCCATCCCCATCCCCACGACGCGCGCCCCACCCTCTCACTCTATCTTGGCGCCAACACCAACTCGGCCCAGATCCCATTCGTCTCGATCCACGAGTTCGGCCCCAGAGAGCCCCGCGGCACGTCGACCCAGGACCACTTCCGGAACCAGGGCCGCCGGCGCGATGCCCAAGCCGTTCCAGCCCCTCCCGCTCGTGGGTCGGCGGTCGTCCTCTATCTCCCCCCCAAGGGCGCCCCGGTCCAGGTTTTTGACCATGTGCGCGTCACGCCGCGCAAAGGCGGGTGGAAGCTTCGTTTTCACAAGGACCGGATGCTGGAGTCCATGAGCACGGTGAACGTGCTGTTCGAGGAGCAGCCGCGGCACGTGCTCTCCGAACATCTCTCCTTCGAACTGTTTCGCGAGGCGGGCGTCGCCAGCCCGCTCAGCGGCCACTGGCGGATCTGGCACAATGGTCAGCCGCTGGGCTACCACCTGTACGTCGAGCAGGTGAATGGAAGTTTCCTGCGACGCAATCGCAAGGATGATGCCGGCGATCTCTTCAAGATTCTCTGGTACGAACAAGGAGTCGCCGCCCAGCACGAGAAGAAGAACAACGCCGACCACGACCACCACGCCCTGGAGGAACTCGTGCGCCAGCTGCGCGCCACGCGCGGGGACGCGCAGTGGGAACTGATCCAACGGCATTTCAACGTGGACGCCTGCGTGAACTATTACGCGGTCAACATGTGCCTCCAGAACTGGGACGGGTTCTTCAACAATCACTTCGTCTACCAGGCCCCGGCACCGGACGGGCGCTGGGAGATCTTCCCCTGGGATGAGGACAAAACCTGGGGCGATTACGACGGCGCCTCCGCCAGCTACGATTGGTACACCATGCCCCTCACCTTCGGCATGACCGGGGACCCGCCCAAGCAGTGGTCCCAATGGTGGCGGCCGGGCGGTTGGTTCTCCGCGCCCCTGCTGGCCAACGCCCAGTTCCGTGCGCGCTTCAAGGCCCGGTTGAAGGAGCTCTGCCAGACCGTGTTCACCCTCGACCACCTCGACGTCGCCATCACGCGGCTCGAACGCCGGCTGGAACCCGAAGTGGCGTACCGCGCCACGCTGGCCTCCGCGCCGGCGTCCTATGGACCCCGCCGTTTCCGGCTGCCCATCGCCATCCCGGGACTGGGCGGTGGCCCCATCGACAGCACCACCGAGTTCAAGGAACACATCGAGTCCTTCCGACGCCAAGTGAAGCAACGCCGGGAGTTCCTTCTCAACGAACTGGCCTCCGGGAAATAGGGGGGCCGCCGACACCACCCTCACCACCGTCCTGTCCTGCACCGTCCTGCCGCGCGCAGGCTCGACGAACCCGCCCCTTGCGCCGAACCTCGGCGCATGTTCCCCGTGCCCTGCATCGCGCCCGCCCGCCCCTGGTGGCGGGCCGTTCTCGCCTCCGGGTTCTCGCTGCTCACCGCGATCGCCATCCTTCCGGTCGGCGCGGCCAACGACTATCCGCTGACGCCCGATTCGCTTCCCCAGCCCGGGGTTCCCCAAGGCTCGGTGATCGATGGCACGCACCTCTCTTCCGGCACGATCTTCCCCGGCACGAGTCGGTCCTATTCGGTCTACATCCCCAAGCAGTACGACGGTTCTCAACCGGCTTGTCTCATGGTCTTCCAGGACGGCAAAGGCCGGGCCAATGAGTGGAAGGTCACCACGGTCTTCGACAACCTGATTCACCGCGGCGAGATGCCGGTGACCCTCGGCGTGTTCGTCAGCCCAGGCGTGGTGCCCGCCGCCCACACCAATGCGCAGCCGCGCTTCAACCGCTCCTTCGAGTATGACTCCATGGGCGACCGGTACGTGCGCTTTCTCCAGGAGGAATTCCTGCCGTTCGTGGCGCAGCAGCATCAGCTGCGGATCACTTCCAACCCCTCCGGCCGCGCCATCGCCGGTGCGAGTTCGGGAGGCATCGCCGCCTTCACCGCCGCCTGGGAACGTCCCGACGCCTTCAGCCGGGTCTTCTGCACCATCGGCACCTTCGTCGGCCTCCGCGGCGGCAACGACTACCCCACCCTCGTCCGCAAGACCGAGCCCAAACCCATCCGCGTCTTTCTTCAGGACGGGTCCAATGACCTCAATATCTACGGCGGCAACTGGTGGGTCGCCAACCAGGACATGCTCAACGCCCTCGAGTTTTCCGGATACGAGGTGCGCCATGCCTGGGGCGACGGCGGTCACGACGGGAAACAAGGTGCCGCCGTCTTTCCCGACGCCATGCGCTGGCTCTGGAAGGACCATCCCCAACCCCCCGCATCGCACCTGAGCGACGCGCATCCGCTCGCCAAAATCCTCCTGCGCGATGAGGGCTGGAAACTGGTCAGCGAGGGACACCAATTCACCGAGGGCCCCGCCGTCAACGCGCAGGGCGAGGTCTTCTTCACCGACCTCCCCAACCACCGAATCCATCGCGTGGCGCTCGACGGCCGTGTTTCGGTGTTCGCGGAGAACAGCCGCAACGTGAACGGACTCATGTTCGACGATGAAGGCTATCTCTACGCCTGCCAGCACGGATCCCGACGCATTGTGCGCTACACTCCGGACGGCCGGGAAGAGGTCGTCCTGGAGGACGCGCCTTCCAACGACCTCGTGGTGCGCCAAGAGGACGGCTACTACACCGACCCTGAGAACCACCGGGTCTGGCACGTCAACGCCGGGGGACGCCGCACGCTCGCCGACGAGGGGATCGCGTTCCCAAATGGCGTTGTCACGTCGCCCGACCAGACCCAGCTCTACGTCTCCGACTCGCGCGGCTGGTTCGTGTACTCGTTTCAGATCCAGCCCGACGGCAGCCTCAGCCATCGCCAACCGTTCTTTCACCTCCATGTCCCCGACGCCGCGACCGAGAGCGGCGCGGATGGCATGACCGTCGATACCGAAGGCCGCCTCTACGTCACCACTGCGCTCGGGCTTCAGATCTGTGATCAACCGGGTCGGGTGAACGCGATCCTGCCCAAACCACACCGGGCCTGGCTCTCCAATGTCGTGTTCGGAGGCCCTCAACTCGACGAACTCTACGTCACCTGCGGCGACAAGGTCTTCAAGCGCCGGACGCAGGCCAAAGGGGTCCTCTCCTGGAAGGCACCCATCAAACCGCCCACGCCCCGCCTCTAGCCAACTCCGCCCCCGCCTCGCCGTCGTACCCCGCGCCCGGGCGCCAGCCCCGGCCCGGCCGGCGTAAAATCCGTTGCGCAACCTAGCCGACCGGCGGACGGTGTCATCGAAGGACCAACCC
>JADLFD010000803.1 GCA_020845805.1 Verrucomicrobiales bacterium
CGAACCTGCTGGACTCCATTCGCCGAGAGTCTCCGTGGCTTCCACCAGCACCACCGTGTTGGGGTCCGTCACCAACTCCAACGCGGTCTCGCCCCGCGGCCTCCATGGCGAGGGATCCACCTGCGGTGGAGGCGGCTCTATCGGACCGCCTTTTGAGGTCAGCACTAACTCTCGGCTGAAATCGCCGATATCGAGCCGGAGATTGCCATTGTTGTCTCCGAAGAAGGCACGGGGGACGAGAGTGATGGCTGTTCCCGTGGTTTTGGAGCCTGTGGCCAGGGCGCTCCCGTTGCGGTCGGCGAGGGAGGGAATCTCCACCTCAATCTGGGTAGGGACGATGGCGCCCACCGCGGCAGACTGGAATCCAATCATGGCGAGGACGAACTTGCCGCGCGGGAGCGCCTCGGAGGAAGCGGCAAACTCGAGGTCCACCGCTCCAGGCTCGGGAGCGCTCCATTGTTTGCTGCCATTCCCAAAGACGTCCCGGAAAGTGACCACCGGATCCCCCAGTAAGGAGGGGTCGTACCGCAGTCGGATCCTGCCCGCGCCGACCTCGCCCCGAGTCTCGAAGTGCAGCGGAATCCAGACACGTCCACCGCCGATCACCGAAAGTCCGGCGCCCAGGTTGAACTCGCGACGCACGCTCACCACCACCGGCACGAAGTCCGAAACCACCCGACCTCCGACGCCCCGGACGACTACCTGGTAAAACCCTTGGTCGGCTTGACTGATCGCGGGCCGGGTAAGGGAAGGACCCTCGGCCCCGGGGATCGGGACCGCATTCAGCTCCCACTGGTAGGTCAGCCCTTCGCCCTCGGCCACAACCGACACCGCGAAGCCGGCGCCAAGATTCCACTCCCCTCCCACTGGCTGCGTCAGGATTCGTGGGGCCGTGGAAGGGCCCAGGCGGAAACTCGCCAGGCCCTGCAGCGGCGCGCTCACCGAGGGCGGCACGCCGGCGCCCCCGGTGACCACGGAGAACAGGGTCGACTTTCCTCGAATTCCACCCGCGGCTTCCGCCGCTTCAAAATCATTGCCGGAGGCTAGTTCCCAGACGCGCACCTCCACCCAAGCCAGGTCCCCAGGCTGAACCGATCTCACGGCACGATCCGCCTGCATTCCGGGATCCCAATACCCGGCACCGATTCCCGACCTGAACGGCGCCGGCGTTCCCGTCGCTCGTAAGGTGTCCGGGGTGGGGCCTGCATACAGTTGGGCCACGTACCCTGCACCCGACACGGGCGTGATGCCGTCCGCGTGAAACACAGGAGCATCCAGAAGCGTGCCGCTGATGCGGTTCACGAATCGAACCTTGCCGCCGGTGGCCGCGGCATCATTGAGGACAAGGAGGGCCGCCGGTTCACTGGTCACGCTTCCTGAGGCATTCGAAACGCGAACCCGGTACTCGCCGGAGTCGGGAGGCTGGGCGGAGATCAATACGAATCGGTCCCCGGTGGCGGCGATGTCGGCGCCGTTCCTGATCCAGCGGTAGCTGAGTGTCCCCGACCCTTCGGCCTGCACTCGCAACTCCGCACGCTGACCCGACATCACTTCGGTGGCCTGGGGGTGCGCCAGAATTCGCGGCGGCGGTGGGTTGGTGACGACGACGCGGATCTTGGGGCTGCCCACGGTTCCCAGATCATTGGAGACGTAAACCACATACTCTCCAGCATCCCGTGAACGGGCCGGGTTGATTCGCAAGGTTGCTTCGGTGGTCTGCTTGAGGAAGGTCCCATTCCTCCACCATGAATAGCGAAGCGGCGGCGTTCCCACCAGGCTCGGGGAGAGGCGAAGCTCCTCTCCCAAACTCACGCCACGATCGACAGGCCAGGCGAGGACGGTGGGGGGAACCGGAGGCACCACGGTCAGGCGTGCGACCTGGCTGGTCACCGCACCCCCGGGATACCCATTTCGGATGATCACCTGGTAATCGCCATAATCCGAGGGGCCGGCCTCATCGAACCTCAGCCCCCAGATGTCCGTGGTCCTCAACGGGCGACCCTCGAGCAGCCATTCGTATCGTGCAGGCGCCGGATCCGAGCCAACGGCACTCAGCACGCCACTCGCGCCCAAAGCAAGGGTGAGGGGCAGGGGTTGCTTGGTGATGCGTGGCACCGTCGGGGGGTGGAAGCTGAGGGAACCCGGCTCCGAACGCACCGACCCGAAGTCATTCACGACCTCGAGGTGATACTGGCCGGCATCCGACAGCTGCACCGCAGGGATCTCGAACACGGCGTTGGTAGCGTTTTCGATCGCGACGCCGTTGCGGAACCATTGGTAGCGTATCGGCTTCTGCCCGGTCGCCAGCGCGGAAAAAGTCACCGTCGACCATGGGTATCCCAGCCAGGGAGAAGGCTGCTTGATGAGGGTTGGAGGCCTGGCCTCGGACCTCGGCAGATACCCGATCCTGGTCAGGGCATTCAGCTGGGTTCCGTCCGGGAATTCCACGCGCAGCTGGTATAATCCCGCGTTCTCCGCCTTCATCTCGCGCACTTCCAGGGTCGCACCAGTGGCGCCGGGAATTGGTTGGCCCTTATGGAACCACTGGAAGGCGCGCGGCTCCCCCACCGGCACCACGGCGGTGAGCACCAGCCTCGTTCCTTCAACGGCTAATTGATCCTGGGACGCGACCTGGATCGTCGGCCAAGTCGGGGAAAGTGACACCATCCGGAACACGGGTGCTGGCGCACCCCAACTGGCAACCGGACGGAGAACAAGACTCATCAGCAAAACCGCGACGCAGAAGCGAGCCAATGACCTCATCACTGAACTGTCGGAGGGGCTCATAGGATGGGTTGGAGATTGAATCAGCCGCACACTCACCCGGACTTCCCGGGACGTCAAACAGCCCCTCCCTTGGTTTGGTCGCGGAGAGATGCCGTCACCCTCGAATCGGTCGTGGGATGGGAGCATGTCGACTGGGGGCGATTCCCCCAAAGGATTTGGGACCGACGGCGAAGGATTTCTGACGATGTCCATCGACTCCGGGAACGCTGGCACCCAGGTTGAGTACGTCCTCGAGATCTCGCAGTGCCGTGCTCGCACGCGGTGCAGATGGCGGGGGCCACCTGCGATGGTCCTCGTCGCTGTCCGACCCGAATCCCATGTTTCACTCCGCCCTGTCCGTCCCTGCCCGCTTCCTGTTTCTGCTTTTGATGTTCCTGGGGCTGAGCTCGCGACCGGCCGCAGCCCAGCCTGCGTCGCCCCATCGGGTGGTCACCGACGCGGGCGGCGGCAATGCGCCGGGACTCACCGCCTACGAACTGTTTCGTGATGGGATCTATTGGTGGAAAAGCGGGGCGCAAGCCACGGAAGTGGTGCGCCGAGAAGGGACCCTGGCCATGAACGCCTCCCTGGGGATCCGGGCACCGCTGGTGGCGCTCGGCCCCAGCTCGCGTTACCTCGGGCAAGGCTACGGATTCTCCGTGGACGGCGCAGTGCGTGACGACTTGTTCGTGTACTACGCCGCGAATGGTTACCTGCGGCGGAAACCGCTGTCGTCGCAGTTCGCGGATCCCCTCGCGGACTCCACGTTGATCAAAGTGGAGCGCACCCAGGTTTCTCCGCCTCGCATCGAATTCGTGCCCGTAGCGGCCAACGGCGCGGTCCTGTTGTGGCAGGGAGACCTCTGGTCCTCGTTCGCGTCGGGTGGGGACTTCTTCATCCAGCGCCCCAGTGGTCTGGCCAGTCTGCGGACATTCTCGGCCCCCGGTGGCGCGGTGAAGCGCATGATGGCGGTGGAGGTCCTTCAGAACAACGGGTCGCGGATGAAGGATTCCCTGATCGTCCTGACCCAGGACCGGTTGCTGTACCAATTCGATCTCGCCCCGTTCAACTCCTCACCATTGTTGCTGGCGCGCAACGTCTGGGATTTCGCGGTGCGCGAGGAATCGTCGGTGGGCGGTGGGGGCGGACTCATCATCACGCGCAACCACACCACCGCGATCTATGCCGCAGTGGGAGACCTTTCCTCGAGCCGGGTCAGCGGTCGGCTGCTGAGAATTTCGGCGCGGGATCAGAGCGTTTCCGTGACCTACGAGACGCGGAATACCGACCAACAGGTGCGCGGCGTGGCGGCGACCGCCGATCGGCTTTATGTGACCGTGACGCCCCTGCGTTGTGGTGGTGTGTTTGGGTGTTCCTATGACACCCCCAACGCTCAGATCCTGAGCCAATTGGCACCCGCCCACAGCGACTTCGTCCTGGGCACGTTCGGGACCATCGTCGACAAGATCACTGCCGGCGGATCGCTGGAAGGATTCAACCTCCGTTCTGATCGTCGATGGCTGTACTGGATCACCGGGGATTCGGTGTGGCGTGTGCCGGCGGACGCCAAGGCGATCGAGCGCGAGTTCGAGGTGCTGGGAGTGGAGGTGGTGCAGACCACCCAGGACTTCGACCAATCCACGCGCCTGGTCGCGAACAAGCCGACCCTGGCCCGGGCTTACGCGCGGTTGTCAAAAGACACCACAGGAGTGGGGCGCTACGCGGTGAACGGACTGCTGATCGGCTACGTAGGAGACACGGCGCTGCCGGGATCGCCGCTGTACCCGGTCAACAATCCGGTGATCACCGCGACCGGCAATCTCGGAACGTTGCGGTCCGCCGTGGACAACGGGTTTCTCTTCGAGATCCCCAACGCGTGGATCCAGCGGGGCCGTTTTCGGGTGGAGTTCACG